>CANQCQ010000052.1 GCA_947589725.1 uncultured Bacilli bacterium
TACTAACTTTTAATATATCATCATCACCTAATAAAATATTATATAAAGAATAATCTTCATCTGTATCAGCAACCTCTGTAAAAGCAGGAACTTCAACACTTGAAGTTAAATAATAAAACTTATTATCTTTCCCTTTTATAATAGATAAATCTAAAATAGCTGCTACTTTTTGTTTAAAATCAGGTTTTCTACAATTCATATCATTATAATAAACTTTTCCTAAACTAGTCTCATATAAAAATCCACTTTCAGTAATTAAATAATTACCTATATAAAATTTAACTTCTTCTTTAATATCATCTTTATTAAGTAAAGCCTTACATATAAATTTACTATTAGAAATAGTAAATCCACTATGCCTAATAGCTCTAGTTGTAGATGCATATTTATAACTGCAACCACAAAGTATAAATACAAAAATAAAAAGTATAACATATTTTAATTTTTTCATAAGATTATCCACCTATCTTCTAAATAAAATATATCATACTTAACTTAAATTTTAAAGAAATTCTTCAAGGTATTATATATTTCTAATACTTCTAAATTATCATCTTTCATATAATTACTTAAAGCACTTTCAACACTACCAGCAGAACTTTTCTTACCAATAGCCTTCTTCAAGTCTTGAGTCACCATCTCTATACTCTCAATATCTGTAATAAAATGATTAGTAGGTATTTGCATAATACCTAGTTTTCTTTCTTTACCATTTATTTTAAACAATATATTATCTATTGTTCTAATCAATGAATTTCTTTTACTATTGTGAAATATCATAATTGAATAAATTGCTAATTCCAATTTCATATCAGTTACTTTAATGTCTTTTAAATATTTTCTTCTAAGTCTAGTAAACATCGTAAGTATATTACCTTCATCAAGTAATTTACTAGTTCGATAAGTTTGATTAAATATTTTTTCTTTTTTAAAAAATTTATATAAGAATATAAATATTAATCCCCAAATAACTATTCTTAATTCATCTGGTGTTAAAAATATACTATCGACTTTATTAATAAAACTATTATTCACAACAAGACCAATAAAAATTAATAAAAAATAATAACCTGTATTACAATCTCTCTTATTGAAGAAATCTTCTTCTAGAAAATATGTAGTATAAATAAAATCAAAAATAAACTGAAATATAAAAACAATAAATATATTTTTATTTATACTTTTAAGATTTAAATAATTAATAATTGTTGCATAAAAAAGTAAAAGAGTTATTGAAAAAATAGTATTATAAAGTCTATTAATCTTATATCTTTTTCTTAAAATATAAATTATTAAAAATGATAATAATCCAAAAGAACAATGAGTTAAAAGTGTTGCGATAGTCATATTTCACCTCTAAATGTCTTATATTATAGTCATTTTTCATAATATTACAAGTATTTAAAAGTAATCTTTTCTTCCTAATTCTCTAAGTTTAGATTTAACCATAAACTCCACTTCCATATCCGCATTAATTTTATGTAATACAATTAATAAATCTTGTAACTTAACTCTATCAGTCATTTTATCTTTAATATAGTCAGCTTCATTTTTATAATTAAAATTAGTAATAGGATTTATCTTTACAAAATTTTCTATATAATTTTTTATATCATAAGCCACATACTCCTTTAATGGATATTCATCAATCATCAACATTCCATAATATCCACCAACTAAATATCTATATTGATCCACTAAATCATTCATAACAATCACCTACATTCTAATCTCAAATATATTATTTTCAAATTAATAAAAATTATTATTTTAATTATCTCATACTAAGTTTCTTATATTCAATATTTTTGTTATTAAAAAGAACTATGTTATAATGTAGAAGAAAGATAAGGTGTATTTGTATGAAGCAAAAGTATGTATTAATTTCAACTTTACTTATTGTATTAGTAGGAACTTTAATTGGTTTATCACTATTCAATAATAGTTTTGCGATTGATACTATAAATTCCAATCTTCCTACAAAAGAATTTACTTCAAACTTAACTAATTATAATAGTTATAATTTAATAGCTAATTCTTTAAAAGGAAAAACAGAATATGATGATTTTGTAGACAATTTTAATACAGCAATAAATTTTACTACTCAAGAAGGTACTCCTCTATATAGCTTAATGAAAAATTTTGACTTTCCAACAGTTAATGAAACTTTTGAATTAATAGAACAAAATCCTAAAAATATTACTGATAAAGGTCTAATATATATAATGAGTCATGGATATAACTTAATTAATATAACTAATAATATATTTACTAAAAATACTCATGGTTCTGTTGTTGATAATAACATTAAACAATATATTACTCAAATTGCTATATGGTTATATATATTTGAAAATAAGGATAATTTCCCAGATTATTGTTTACAAACTAATATTGATTCTAGTATAACTTCTTGTGATTTCTATAATAAAACAAGTAATAAAGTAATGACAGAATCGAGTGTTAGAGGAATAATTACACAAGCATCTAATAATAAAGATTTTGAATATTTAGGTTATATAATTGAACTCGTAAATGATGCAGAAGCATATGTTGAAGAAGACTCTAGTTTAAATGAAATTTCAACTTCATCATTAAGTTATACTTTTTATGATAATTACATAATTTCAAGCCTAATAAATCCTAAACCAAAAACTAATAAAGATAATTTTATTTCTTATTCCATAGAAATTGAAGATCTAGAAAATTATGGAATATATATAGTAAATAAAGATAATCAAAAGATAGATAATTTAAATGGATTAAATCAAGAATTTAAAATATATATTCCTCTAAAACAAGATTTAAGTACAATGGATTTAACAAAAGTAAAAATTACTATCAAAGGAACTTTTATAGAAAATAAAGGTTATGAATATCGAATAACAAAATCAAGTGCTGGAGATATTATAGATAAGAAAAAACAAAAATTTGCTAATGAAATGCTTGCCTATATACCATTAACAGAAATTAATATTGATTTCAATTTAAAAAATTTTACTAAAATAAGTAAAGTTGATATAACAAGTAAGAAAGAACTTCCTGGAGCTAAACTAGTTATAAATAATAAAGATACAAATTCTAAAGTTAGTGAATGGACTTCTTCAGATAAGCCTCACTATTTATTCTTAGAAAATGGAAATTATGAATTATGTGAAACAATTCCTCCGGATAAATATGAACTACAAACTGAGTGTATTGATTTTAAAGTTGAAAAAGAAAAAATTACTACTCAAGTAATGGAAAACAAATTAATGGATATTCCAGATACAAATGCGTCACAAAACATAATAGCTATTCTAATAGGTAGTATATTATTTGCTAGTGGTTGTGGAATTATCTTCTATAGTTTTAAAGTAAAAAAAATATCAGATTAAACTGATATTTTTTTAGTTAAATTTTTTGTTATAAGTATATAAAAGGCCACAACTACCAGCAATTATTAGTAAAATTACTGCAAATAAATTTATATCTGAGGTATCTGGGTTTGCTTGATTTTGATTCAATACGTTTTTAGCTATTTCAGGTGACCAAACAGTAGAATCTCCATCTACATCTTGTAGAGTAATCTCTTTTGGATCAATTTCAATTACAACAAATTGATCATCAGTATCATCTTCATCCCAATCAAATGAATAACTATATCTTAATGGATTTCCTTTTAATAAAGCATTTTTTAAATTTGTAGGTGTTATTCCCACAAAATCAGAATATTCATCTTTCTTAATTTGAGTTGTATTATTAGTAGGATCAGTAACTTTAAAACTTGAATCACCATCTTCAGGTTCATGTACTTTAAAACCAATCCATGCTGCAGGTCCAGGACGATCTCCATCAGCTGCATCCTTATCTGCTTCTAACATTTCAAATGTAGCTGCAGAATATTTAATTGTCGTAGTATCTCCTATAGTTTGAATTGAACCTTTCCCTTTAGTAAGAGAATCCCCAGTAGCCTGAGTAATATCTGTAACAGTTCCATATTTTGATGCAGCATATACAACAGGCATAGTTATTAATGTTGCAATTAAAACAATCGCAACAAATAATGTTTTTTTCATATTTTTACTCCTCTTTTCATTAAATAGTCTAGGTAATTTATTTTTCACAAATAATAATTACTTAATAAATAGTGAGGCGATATAAGTGAAAAAATACCTTCAAATAGAAGAATATCTAAATACACAAACAATTAAAAGTAATAATAAACATAAATTCTTTTTAATTATTATTTTTATATTGTGTATTAGTATCATTATCTTCTCACTATATAATATATTTAATTGGCAACAAGATAATTCCAAGATAAAAGAATTAAATCAACAAATAAAAAAAGAAACTACTATTAAAAAGAAAAATGAAATAGGTCAAATAATAAATTCAAGTATTAGTAATAGTAATGACTATTTTTCATATATTAGTATACCTTTTTATGAAGTTGACTTTACTTACTTGTTAGAAAAAAATGCAGATACTGTAGCTTTTATACATATGGAAAATACAAATATTAATTATCCTGTTGTACAAGCAAATGACAATTATTATTATTTAAATCATGCTTATGATAAAAGTGAAAATAGTGCTGGTTGGGTTTTTATGGATTATCGAAATAATATTGATTATTTAAGTGATAACACAGTAATATATGGACATGGTAGACTTGATAATACAGTTTTTGGTTCATTAAAAAATGTCCTAGAGCCAAAGTGGCAAGAAGACAATTATAATTATATTATTTGGTTATCCACTAAGAAAGAAAATTTAGTTTTTCAAATTTTTTCCATTTATACTATAAAAAGTGAAAGTTACTATATTACAACTGACTTTGCATCAGCAGTAAGCAAACAATCATGGATAAACAATATGAGAAGTAGAAATACTACACCTATCAAAACTGAAGTTAGTATAAATGATAAAATACTTACTCTATCTACTTGTCTAAATAACCAAGGAGAAAGAATTGTAGTACATGCAAAATTAATAAAGAAATTAAAAAGAAAATAAATTATGCTGTAAAAAAATGACACTCATTCGCTAGAATAAGTGTCTAAACATATACTTTGGGTAGACATTCAACTTAACGAGACTGAATGTTCCCTTTTTATTTTATGCAAGTTTCCTTGACAAATACATATTATCACAATACGGATTTTTTTGCAAATTTCATATCATAGTTCGAACAGATTTGTCACTGGTGCCCTAAAGGAAGAAGTACAACAACTTTTAAGTATTAAAATAAGGCTTTATATATTAAAAATTGTAAATTTTTAGAAATGGATGAGCCACACTTATTAACATCATAATTTTCATATACTTTTTTTACAACAAGACCAACATTTTCACAACATTTTTTTACCTCATTAATTGTAAAAATTCGAAAAGTATGACTATCAATATATTTTTTACCTTCAATTTCAAATACAATTTTACTATCTTCTATTTTGGATTTTTTATCATAATGCCATTCCATAATTCTAGTCATATTATCATAAGAATCTGTTTTACTACCAGAATTTTGGGGATTATGCAAATCAATTATTATTTTTCCTTTATCATTTAAGATATTTTTTAAATTCATAAAAGCCTTTTCTAACTCTTGGGTATCTTTTAAATGATTTAATACAGCAAACATGGAAATAATAATATCATACTTTTGATTAATATTTATATCTAATATATTTTGTAAATAAAGGTTAGAGTGAACTCTAGTTTTAGCAATATCTAACATTTCTTTATTAAGATCTAATCCATCAACTTTGAAACCATTTTGTTGTAGTAAAGAAGCATGCAAGCCAGTTCCACAACCTATATCGATAATTTTATCATCTTGATTAATAAATTTTTTTAAAAATTCTGTTTCTTTAACATAATTTTTATTTTTATAAAACATATCATAATATTTTGCAAATTCTTTGTATTCCATTTTATTCTCCTATAGGCATATTGCTTCTAAAAATATGCAAGTAAGTTTTCTAAATTGTAACATAAATTAAAACATTTTAAAACTCGAACTATAAAAGTCCGAGTTTGGTATCAATCTGGTGCATGTGAAGGGACTTGAACCCATACATAGTTACCTACTGCGGATTTTGAGTCCGCCGCGTCTACCATTCCGCCACACATGCAACTACAAGAAAGATTATATCATATTTTTTATTTCTTGCAAGTTAAACCTTATGTTTCATTATATTTTGAATCATATAAATTTTTATCTTCTGCTTCTTCACTATCATCTTTTAGATAATCAATTTTAGGTAAATCTTCTTTAGATGATAATCCAAAATAATCTAAAAAATCAGAAGTTGTATCATAAAGAATAGGTCTCCCTGGAAGATCACTACGTCCTACTTCCTTAATAAATCCTTTAGCAAGTAATTTTCTAATTAAAGAAATACAAGAAACACCTCGCATAGAATCTAATTGCACTCTAGTAATAGGAGCATTATAAGCAATAATAGCTAAAGTCTCTAAAGCAGCTTGACTAAGAAAATTAGTTTCAGGATTTTCAAGTAATTTTTGATAATAATCTCTATGCTCACTTTTAGTAGTCAATTTAAATCTATTACCCAAAAAATCTATTCTAATAC
>CANQCQ010000053.1 GCA_947589725.1 uncultured Bacilli bacterium
CTACACTTATAAATAAAACTAAAATTAAAATTAAACTAAATTTTATCTTATCTTTTCTATTTTTCTTCATATATTCTCATCTACCCTTACTCTTTATTATTATACTAGTATAATTATAGCAAATATTTAACCTATAAGACAATATTTTATATCCTAATAAATCATCTATTTTTACTAAAATTATCTTTATTAGAGAAATTATCTATAAAATTTGTTGAATCAATGTAATCTTTAGATAATAGAATTTTATCGTTATTATGACTTACTTCATAAAAATTTTCATTTATTTTATTTAGCTTAGTGTCTTTATTATTCATTGATTTCATAATTGTTTTAATACTTTCATTTGCCTTAGAGGCTACTATATTATCAATCTTATTATGACTTTCTTCATCTATTTTATTATCTATATTTATAGGTGAATTAGATACTGCTTTTAATAAATCTTTTATTTTTTGAAAAGCTCTATCAATAGAATAATTTCTATTTTTTGGAACTGCTAAATTTATATTAATATAGTTAGACATAATAATGTCATTATTAATTTTACTTTGATAAGCTTCATCAGTTTTATTATTTTTAGGAACATCATAAAATCCTGATTTAATGCTCATTGAATTAAAACTATCATCTAAGAAATTAGTAGTTTCTTTTTCTGTTAATCCTTTTTGATTTATATAATGTGAAACTTCTTGATTAGTATTAAGTTTTTCTTTTTCAAATTTCTTTTTTCTATTTACATAATGAACAGAAAATGGTGTATTAAACTTATTATTTAAACATACTAAGACAACGTCTTCACTTTTTCTATCCGTTTGAAACTCTGCTATATAACCTTTTTTTAAGAATAAATCTAATTTATCATTTTTATTCATATCTTCTAGATTCTTTTTACTTTCATTATATGTTCTTCTTACTACTTCATCAATAAAGAATCTTTTAACATTAAAGAAGAAGTTTCGCTCTTTAGCATAGATTTCAATAGATTCACGAATAGGCGCATTTTCTTTTTCAATATTTAAATCATTCTTAGGATTATCTTTTATGCCAATTAAGTCATCTATTACATTATTAATATTATCTATAGTTATTTCTTCTTTAGCAATCGTTTTATCACAACATGAATTTTTTAAATACAAGATCAAGTCATCTTTATTTTCTTTATACTTATCAATTAAATTATATATATTAATTTTACTATTATTAAAATAATCTTCAATAGATTCATTTATCCAGTCTACTGATAGGCCATATCTTGATAATGTTGTGTATTTTACCATATATCTTTCTATTTTATTTTTAGTAATACCTCTATTTTCATTCACAACAATAGGATCATCATTTATTGTATGAACAAGTATATCACTTGCTGAATGAGCTAATCTATTAGAATTATATAAATAATACATAATTCTATCCATAGAGTTATAACTATTTTTAAACTTAGAATTTGTAGTATTTAACATAGCTTTAGGAAGAGTAGTTACATCTTTAGATATATAGTTATCACTATGAGTATTTTGTTGTCTAAAATTTAAAATATCATACTCATTATTCGCTATCATATAATAATTTAAATTTTTTATAATATTCATCAAATACTTATTTTTTTCTGTACCATTAGTATTATTATATTGAGTAATTAAATCTAAAGTTTCAGTTATTATTTTTTCTTTCTTCTTATTATCAACTATTGGATTTAATAAACTATATTTTAAATTACTAATTAATTTCTTATTATCCTCTTCTATTTGTTTACTTAATTTTTTATTTTCTTTTAATTTATAAGGATTAGGTTTTAAGAATTTTATAGCTGGAGGATAATTATCTAAAATAGTAGTTCTTATTTTTTCTTTTAATTTTGCTTTAAATTTTGTTTGACCTATATTTATATCAAAAAAGTCATTTATATCCATACATGTAATATTATTAATAACTGATTCAGTTATATGAGTATCTAAAAATTGAGTAGTATTATCTTGTTTATTAAGTGAATTAATTATATTCTTAATAATATTATCTTCTGATAAATTACTCTCTTTTTTAGAATAATTTAAACAATTATCCCAAATAGTACCAAATAAAATTCTAGTTATAAATTCATCTCTTAAATCTTCTGCTCTTTTAATATCATCTTTATAATTATTCCAATTTTTTATAGTAATTAAAGAATTAAAAAATTCATCAAAGTAATTGTTTTTAGAAATTTCATCTAAATCTTTAATTAAATTTTCATTAATTAAATTTAGCGTTGTCATTACATCATTTTTTATACCACTAAAGTATTTACTATATGGTGATGATTCTAAAAAGATAGATTTATTTTTAAGTAGTTGTTGATCTAATGCTTTTATATTTTCAAATAAATTTCTATTAAAGAAAATAAATGAGTTTTCATCAACATCTTCTTTATATCTAATTCCATTTGCAACTACTGTATACTTTAAGTTTTTAACTAATAAATCTTTATTTTCATCAGTACTAGGTATTAATAATAACTCTAAATGTCTTGGAATTTTTTCTTTATTTAAAACAATATTTTTAATTACATCATCAATGTTTATTGTACTACTATCTAAATATATTTTATCTAGTTCATCATTTAATATAATATTTTGTTTTCTTAAATGCTTATAATTAGATTTAATATTATATATATTATATTTAAATAATGTTTTATTTTTTCTTAGAATTTCAGTTATTTCATCTTTTGTAATATTATGATTATATATATCAAATATTATTCTTAGATTTTCAACATACTCTATTGTATTAATATTACTAAATATTTCACTTCTTTCTTCTTTAGAGGATTGTTTTAATATATATTGAATTAGTTCTCTATATGAACATATTTTATTTGCAAATTCATTGTCATTATATATTAATTTTATATTGCTTAGATTACTTTTTATATCAAATATACCATCAATTAATTGATCAGTTATATTGTTATAGTCAATTTCTTGATCGTATGCTAAATTTATTCCATTTTTTAATTTTAATAATTGTATATTATCCATTTTCTACTACCTTAAACATCTTATATTCTAAGCAATATAAATTCAGAGCATATTTTACTTCTTCATCTGAATTAGCAATATTATTTAAAACTATAATTATATTAATATAGTTTTCTTTTAATTTAGAGAGTATATTTTCATCTTCATAAAAATACTTATAAGAATAGAACTTAATTGTATTAATAATTGATGAAACTGAATCATTATATTCTAAAGTATGATTATCTATTAATTCTTTGTTATCATTATAGAGATTAATTATATCTTTTCTTAATTTTGATTGAGTATTATTATTCATTGATAATACTTTTATTAAAGTATATAAATCCATATCATAATTGTCAATCAACATTGTAAGTTGATTAGCTAAAGCTTGCATTTTACTAAATATATTATCTTTTTCTATTCTTGTTGAAATTGGATTAATATTTAATAAAGCCAAACCTAAGGTAACATTCAATGTTCTATTTTTATACTTTAATATTTCTTTTAAATAAGTTAACATATTTGAGTTATTTTTATTATTTATATCAAATACTTCTAATGACTGTTTATAATAATTGTCTAAATCATAATAATTAACTCCTCTAAAATAACAATCTAAATTTCTAAGTAATTTAAAATAAGTATCATTGTCTTTATTCTTTTTATATTCATTATATAGGGAATTTGTAGTAATTAAATATTTCAATCTATCTTGATAGGGAATTGGTTTTAGACAAATATCATTATAAATAGAATATGAGTATGAAGAGATAGTATATTTTTTCAATATATCTAGTTGAATATTAAAACATTTATTTTTTATAGAATCTATTTCTAAGTTGCTAAATAAATATCCACTATTAGCAGCTTCTACATAATACTCTATTTTTATATTTTCTCCTCTTAACATATCAAAACTATATGGATATAATTCTAATACTTTATTTATCACAATATCATTATTTATATCTATACTTTTAGCAGACTCTAATAAATCATTATCTAATTTTAAATCTTTTAAACTAATTAGAAAATCATCATTATCAAGATATATTTCTTTCTCAACAAAATCACTAAAATATTTTAATAAATAGTCAATTGAGGAATATAAAAGTCTTCCTATAATCTCATTTTTTAGGTAAGAATCTCTTACTAATTTATCTAAAATATTCCAGTTCTTAACAGTATTTAGAGAATCTATAAACTCTAATACATGCTCATCACCACTACTAATTTTTTCATAATAAGTATTATTAATATTACTAAGTAATGTAAATAAAGAATTACTTATTGTTTTAAAATATTTCCTATAATCTTTATTTTTTAATAAAGGAGTATAGATAGGATAATAAATATTAAAATCTTTTTTATTTTTTTCTCTATTATATAATTCAATGCTTTTTAATGAATTTCTATCAAATAGTTTTAAGATATCTTTATAATTATTATCTAAATAATTACAGTTATTTAAGTAAAGAAAATAATCTCTTAATAATAGTTTATTAGAATCATTACTTTCAATATTTAGACAATTAGTATTTGAAGGTAAAAAATCATGGATTTTAATGATATCAGTAATTATATTTACTAAGTCTTCATCATTATAAATAAATCTATCAAATAATATTTTCTCTAATTTAGAAGAATTTAAAATATCTTGCTCTTTTAAGTAATTATAATTTTCTATAATATCTTTTATTGAAATATCCATTTATTCCACCTCCTTTTAAGTTAAAAGAGAATATTATTATAAAATATTCTCTTATTTAGTTACTATCATCTCTATTCTATTTCCTCTTGCTTTATTAATAGTAAATGAATATTTTTTATTGTTTATAATTTTTGTAACGGAATCTAAATTTCTACCTAATTTTTCTGTTAATTCAGATATATCATTAATATTAGCTTTAGTAGATATATAGATTACATAAGTACCTTCTGGTATATCAGATATATCTATTGTAGCATCATACCAAGCTCTAGTTTTATCTAAATTGTCATCTTCTGGTAATATTACATTATAATTACCATCAGTAATACTTCCTAATTCTTTAGTATAAGTTTTATAAGTATCTATATTTTCAAATATTATAGATCTTTCTACTTTTTGTTGTGAATTTAAGTCCATTCCATAAGAATAAGTATTACCTCTTAAGTATAACTTAGATGTATTAGTAAATTCAAATTTAGTATACTTATCATATTGATTATAAATATATGAACTAGATTTTTCATTTAAAATCTCATCTCTTACTTTTATTTCTACAAAAGAAGTAGATGTAGAATAGTTATTACTAATTAATGCGTTATTTTCTTTAGATTTTACAAAAGTTGCTTGATTATTATATGTTTTATTAGTAACTAAAGATTTTGAATATAAACTATTTGTTTTAGCTATCACATACATTTTATAATTACCTAAATCTAAATCATCAACATCTATTGTAATATTAAACCATGAGTAATTATAATTTTTTCCATCTTCTGAATATACATTCTTAGGAATAGAATCTAATATTCTATCTGCTTTTTTAATTACTTCTGTACCATTATTAATATTTTCAAATACAATATTATAACTAATGTCTGTATCTTTATCATTGTCTATTCCAATAATAGTTTGGTAACCTTGTAATTTTAATTTACCATTCTCTTCTTTTAAATAATTGAAGTAAAAATTACCATCTACTAATTTTAAAGTTCTTTGACGATAATCTTCAAAAGATAAAACTTCAACTTTAATAGTCTTCATTGTTTTATTATTATTAGAATCTGTTACTGAATAAGTAACTTTATATACACCTATTTCTTGAGTATTAACAGTATCTTCTTCTACTTTAATATTTTTTGTTAAGTCTCCATCTTCTTTATCATAAGAAGTTACACCACTTAAATTATTAAAATTAGAATTAACTTCAATTATTAAATCGTCGGCATTAATTACTGGATCTTCATCTTTTACAACTGCTACTTTTATAGTCTTAGTTGTTGTTTGATTATAAGAGTCTGTTACTTGATATGTAATTTCATAATTATTTATTCTTGTTGGATCAACATTGTTTTTAATAGTTTTAATAGAACTTGTTAAATCGCCATCTTCTTTGTCATATGCTTTTACATTTTCTACTAATTTAGAATTAACAGTTAGTTCAATATCATCAGCTATAATTTCAGGATATTCATTTTTTGTTACTTCTATTGTGACTGTTTTAGTAGAAGTTAATCCAGATTTATCTGTTACTTCATATGTAACTGAATATTTACCTACAACATCAATATTTAAATTATTTTCTCTTATTTTGACATATTTTGATAAATCTCCATCTTCTATATCTGTTGCGGTTACATTATCAAGTACATTTATCTTAGTACCTTGAACAATAGATAGATTTGATGCATTAATTACTGGGAAGTTATTATTATTTATGTTTCCATTTAATTCTATATAAACATTTGGAGCAGAAGCTAATGTCCAACCAAATTCATATGTATTACCTGATATATCAACTGGTACTTTGTACCATTTATATCCATCAACTATTTTT
>CANQCQ010000054.1 GCA_947589725.1 uncultured Bacilli bacterium
CTAATAAAATGAAAAAACATGGCTTAATTTATATTTCAGTTATTATGATTTTATTAGCTGTACTTACTTCTATTTGTGGATTACAATTTGGACTTATCTTATTTTATCCTTTAATAGCTGCTTTAATACTATTAATGGGATATGATAAAATTGTTGTTGCTTTGACTTTAGTTGGATCAACAATGGTAGGTGTTATAGGTAGTACATATGCTTATAACAATGTTAATGTATTGAATTCTTATTTAGGTACTTCCATAATGGATAATATTTTAGTTAAATTTGCAATATTAGTTGTCAGTTTATTAATATTAATCCTAAATACAGTTTTATATGTAAAAAGAGGTAAAACTGTTAAAGTAAAGACTAAGAAGGTAGTTGCTGAAGAAGTGGAAAAACAAGTAAATGAAGAAGTTAAAGTAGTTGAATCTAAAAAGGAAACTAAAAGTGCTAAAAAAGCAGTTGAAAGTAAAACTTCTAAGAAATCTACAAAAACAACTTCAAAGAATAAGAATACAAAATCAAACAGTAAAAAGACTTCAAAATCTAAAAATAACAATAAAGCAGCCGTTTTAGATGAAGAAGTTATAAAAATAAAAAATACAGAAGAAGATAATTACTTAGTACCAAGTGAAGTTGAATCTAAAGGTAAAACTTGGCCAATAGTATGTGCACTTGTACTATTATTAATTGTCCTAGTATTAGCATTTATTCCTTGGTCATCTGTATTTTCACTAGATATTATGACTAAAGCAACAGATGCTGTAAATTCTTTTAAAATTTTTGGATTTACATTATTTGCTAAATTATTTGGTACTTACAATACTTTTGGAGATTGGATGATTACAGATATGTTCTTCCCAATGGCATTTGTAGTATTAATATTAGCAATAATATATAATGTTAAGTTAAATGATATTTTAGATGGTTTTGTAAATGGTGCTAAAAAAGCTTTAGCTCCTGCAGCAATAGCTTTAATAGCTTATACTATATTAGTTATTAATACATATCATCCATTTCAATTAACAATTTATAAGTTTGCATTAGGAAAAGGTAGTAGTTTAAATGTTATAACATCAACAATAACTGCCGCTTTATCAGGAGTTTTAAATGTTGATTCTGCTTATGCTTTCCAAGCTGTTATTCCTTATTTAACTAGTTTAGTAACAAATACTGATGTATATCCTATAATTGCTATTATTTATACAGGAATTTATGGTTTCGCAATGTTATTTGCTCCTACTAGTATAATTTTAATGGGAACATTATCATATTTGGGAGTTTCTTATAAAGAATGGATTAAAGCTATTTGGAAGATGTTAATTGAACTACTTGTTGTATTATTAATTATATTTACAATATTAGTTTTAATATAAACATATAATAATAGAGTAAAGGCAAATGCTTTTACTCTATTTTTGTTTTATTTGCTATTTTTATTTATTATGATATACTCTACTCAGATGATTTTTTGAACCAATCTATAAAAAATATAAATAGAAAGGGATTAATCAAGAAGAAATTAATTAAGTTTTTATTGATTAATTGTATGTGATTTTTATGAAGTTATATAATAGTTTAAGTAAGAAAATTGAAGAATTTATTCCAAGAGACAATAATGAGGTTAAACTTTATACTTGTGGTCCAACTGTTTATCATTACGCACATATAGGAAATATTAGAAATTATATAGGAAATGATATTTTAGAAAAAACTCTTAAGTATGTTGGATATAATGTTAAAAGAGCTATGAATATTACAGATGTCGGACATCTTACCAGTGATTCAGATTCGGGTGAAGATAAAATGGAAATTGCTAGAAAAAGGGAGGGTAAGTCTGCCTTTGAAATAGCTGATTTCTATACAAAAGCATTTTTTGAAGATTTTGTAAAAGTCAATTGTGAAATTCCTAAAATTGTATCTAAAGCAACAGAAAATATTGATTTTTATATTAAAATTATTTCTAAATTAATTGAGGATGATTATGCATATTTATCAGGTGGAAATGTTTATTTTGATGTTTCAAAAGTAAAAGATTATTATGCTTTAACTAATCATATTGAAGATCAAATGGTTGTTGGAGCAAGAGAAGGTGTTGAGTTCGATCAAAATAAAAGAAATCAAGCTGACTTTGCTTTATGGTTTACTACAAGTAAATTTGAAAATCATGAAATGATTTGGGATTCTCCATGGGGAAAAGGATATCCAGGATGGCATATTGAATGTAGTGGAATAAGCATAAAATATTTAGGTGAATATTTAGATATTCATTGTGGTGGTGTAGATAATATTTTCCCTCATCACACAAATGAAATAGCTCAATCTGAAGCATATTTAGGACATAAATGGTGTAATTATTGGTTTCATAATGAACATTTAGTCGACGAAACTGGTAAAATGAGCAAGTCTAAAGGTGCTATTTTAAGAGTAAGTACGCTTGAAGAAAATGGTTATAATCCCTTATCATTTAGATTTATGTGTCTAAATTCCCATTACAGAAAACAACTATTATTTTCTTATGATGCACTTAATCAATCTCAAGCTACTTTAAATAAGCTTTATTCTAGAATATCTTCTATAGATGTATCTGGTGATATGCAAGAGCATATTTATGAAAAATATAAAAACAGATTTATTGAGGAACTTAGTAATGATTTAAATACATCAAATGCTTTAACTGTTTTATATGATCTTTTAAAAGATAAAGAAGTAAATGGAAAAACAAAAATAGAGTTAATTAAAAGCTTTGATAATGTTTTATCTCTAGACTTAGTGAAAGATTTTAGCGTTGATGCCAAGCTATTGGATATAATTAATAAGAAAATAGAAGAACGTAATTTAGCTAAAAATAATAAAAATTATGAATTAGCTGACTCAATTAGACAAGAACTATTAAAGCAAGGAATTAAATTGATAGATACTAGGGAAGGAACAAAGTTTGAAATAAATAAGTAAGTTATGGATATTAGAGAAGTAAATAGTTTGGTTTTAGCGTATATAGGTGATTGTGTTTATGAAAATTATATTAGGCATTTTTTAGTGTCTCTTGGTATAGCAAATGTTAACGAACTACAAAAATCGGCAGTTAAGTACGTTAGTGCTAAAGCACAAGCTGATTTTGTTCATAAAATGATTAATGATGGGTTCTTAACTGATGAAGAAATTACAATTTTTAATAGAATCAGAAATAATAAAAACCATTCACATCCTAAAAATTGTGATATTGTGACATATAAAAATGCGACAGGCTTAGAAGGATTAATTGGATATTTAGATTTAATGAACAATAAAAATAGGGTAGAAGAAATAATGAAGTATATAGTTGGTGATTAATATGTTAGTTTATGGAAGAAATGTAGCAAAAGAGTTGTTAGAAAAAAATAAAAAAATAAATAAAATCATTTTACAAGAAAATTTTGATGATAAAGAATTAATTTCTTTAATAGAAAATTGCAATTTTGAAATAGAATATGCTAAAAAACAAAAAATGGACAATTTGTCTAATGGTAATCATCAAGGTATAATTTTAAATATTCCGGATTATAAATATAAACAGTTGTCTGATGTATTAAAGAATGATCCAAAATTTATAGTTGTTTTAGATCATTTAGAAGATCCTCATAATTTAGGAGCTATTATTCGTACATGTGAGGCTGCTTCAGTTGATGCTATTATTATTCCGAAAGATAGGCAAGTGCAAATTAACTCAACAGTTATGAAAACGAGTGTAGGTACTTTAGATAATGTTGATATAGTTTGTGTTCCTAATATTGTTAATACTCTTAATGAATTAAAAGATAATGGTTTTTGGGTAGTTGGTACATCTCTTAATACTGATTTTGATTATAGAGATGTTGATTATTCTTTTAAAACAGTATTAGTAATAGGTAATGAAGGTAGTGGCATGTCAAGGCTAGTAGAAAAAACATGTGATTATGTAGTTAAAATACCTATGTATGGCACTACTAATAGTTTAAATGCCTCAGTAGCAGCTGGTATTATGATTTATGAAATTATCCGTAATAGAAAGTAGGATATATTGAATTATAAAAATATTAATGATTATGAAATGGTATATTTAGTCAAAGAAAATGACGAGGAAGCATTAAATGTTTTATTTAAAAAATATGAAGGTGTAATGTTTAAGCTTGCCTCCAAGTATTTTTTTAAATTTAAATATATTGGTATATCTTTTGATGATTTAATTCAAGAAGCTAGAGTTGGTCTTCTAAATGCCTTAAATAATTTTAAAGACGATCAATCACTATTTTTTAGTTTTGCCTCATTATGTATAGAAAGACAAATAATTAGTTATTGTAGGTCTTATAATACACTAAAAAATTATCCTTTAAATTTTAGTGTAGATGAGGGTATAAGAATAAAAGATAAATTTATTTATAATATTGATATAGATGGTATTTTAATGGAGAATGAAAAATTCTTTGAGTCTAAAAATCTATTAAATTTTGAACAAAGTTTAGTTTTTGAATTAAGATATAATGGCTTTTCTTATAAAGAAATAGCTAAGCTATTAGATATTCCTATAACAACAGTAGATGGAAGAATTACAATGATTAGAAAATGTTTAAAAAACAATATAAATATCACTTTTTAAATTGTTTTTTTTTAATTTTTTAGATAAAATTAGATTAAGATAGGAGACAGTCTATGGCAAAGAATAGTAATGTTGATGTTATAACTTTGAAAGATTGGTTTCAAGGTAATCATTCTATGGAAGAAGAAAGACAGTTATTTTTGTATCTTGATTTTGCTATGAAATATGTCCATAACAGAGGATATTGCATTTTAACATTCAATCCATCAGAAATAGAAATATTAAACAATCAGATTAGTCATATTAAATATAATACATTACTAAAAATGCCAGATGATTTTAACTATCAAATGAAATTGATGAATGAGGATATAATTAATTCTGCTACATTACAGATACTTTTATATTCTAAATTTCCATTAAATACTAAATTTGAGTTTATAAAAGATAATTTTGATTCATTTTCTTCATTTATTCCTCCATCTGATGTTCAATATTATAGAGGAGTAATTGAAAGAGGAGCTTCTGTTTATTTTACAGAATTTGAGTCAGAAAGATTAAAAAGAGATAATGATAAATTAAAACAAGAGTTAAATGAAATTTCACCAAAAAATAATAAGTTAAAAAGTGCTGAGATTTCTAATATGATATCTAATGATAAAGTTAATAATTCAATATATAAAAAAATAAATAATATTCAAGATTCTGCTTTTATAAATATATTACTTTATCCAACTGTATTTATTGTGCTTGCTTTGGTATTTACTTTTATATGTTTTATATTTAGATATTTAAATATATAAAAATATTGACATTTCTATGTGCTTGTGCTATCTTAATATCGTGAGCACTTGGAAGTGTTTTTTATTTTGATTTAAATCAGGAAAAGGTGAGGAATATGTCAAAAGAAAAAAAAGTAGATAATGTAAATAAAAAAGTTCAAGAGCAAAAAAAGAAAACTAAAAAGAATGAGGACAAAAAAAGTTTATGGGTAAGATTTAGAATATTTTGTCATGGAGTTAGAAGTGAATTTAGTAAAATTCATTGGACTTCAAAGAAAGATCTTATTAAATATTCTATTGCATCAATTTGCTTTTTAATTTTTGCATCAGTATTTTTTTATTTAATAGATGTACTATTTGCATTAATTCAATCATTATTTTAGAAGGGAGTTAATTTTATGGAAAAACAATGGTATGTAGTTAATACTTATTCTGGACATGAAAACAAAGTTAAAGAAAAATTAGAAATGCGTGCAGAATCAATGGATATGCAAGATTATATTTTTAGGGTAGTTATTCCAGAAGAAAAAGTAGTCGAAGTAAAAGATGGTGTAACTAAGGAAAAAATCAAAAAAATGTTCCCAGGTTATATTTTAGTAGAAATGGTTATGACAGATGAAGCTTGGTATGTTGTTCGTAATACTCCTGGAGTTACTGGATTTATTGGATCTAGTGGAAAAGGTGCAAAACCAACACCACTTCAACCAGCAGAAGTTGACAAAATACTTGGTAGTATGGGAATTAGTAGAATTGATGTTAATACTGAATTAACTGAAGGTACTAAGGTTAAAATAATAGCAGGACCATTTAATGGAATGTTTGGTAAAGTTGATTCTTTAGATTTACCTAACCAAAAAGTAATGTTACTTGTTGATTTATTTGGACAAGAAACTTCTGTAGAAGTTGAATTAAGTCAAATAGAAAATGCTTAATTAGTTATTGATTTTTGTAAAATAATATGATATTATTTTTGTGCTATGTTTAGTTGATACATAGATTTAGTGGGAAGCATGGTTATGATTTATAAGCGGTAATCAAGCTATTTGTACCACTCGCGATAAACTTTATTTAGGAGGTGTTTTTCGTGGCAAAGGAAGCAATTAAAAAGATAAAATTACAAATACCTGCAGGAAAAGCTACACCAGCTCCACCAGTTGGAACTGTTTTAGGAC
>CANQCQ010000055.1 GCA_947589725.1 uncultured Bacilli bacterium
AAAGAAGCAGATATTGAAGAAGAATAATTAATTAAGTAGTCCATTTGGGCTACTTAATTTTAAGATTAAATTAAAAGGGAGTGATTGAATGGCTTCAAAGCGCGACTACTATGAAGTATTAGGAGTAGATAAAAATGCAAGTTATGCCGAAATAAAAAGTGCTTTTAGAAAAAAAGCAAAAGAATTCCATCCCGATTTAAATAAAGATAATCCAGATGCTGCTGAAAAATTTAAAGAAGCACAAGAAGCTTATTCTGTGTTAAGTGATGCCCAAAAACGTAAAATGTATGATCAATATGGTCATGCTGGAGTTGGGGCAAATGGCACTCAAGGTGCTAGTGGCTTTAGTGGATTTCAAGGTTTTGATGCGGGAGACTTTGGTTTTGGAGACATATTTGATTCAATATTTGGTGGAGGCTTTGGAGGTGCTAGTGGATTTTCCGGTTTTAGTGGAAGTTCTTCTAGAAAAACCTCTCAAAGAGGAAACGATAATTTAATGCGTATGGATCTTACTTTTGAAGAAGCAATATATGGTTGCGAGAAAAAGTTTACTTTAGATGTAGTAGAAGATTGTGAAGAATGTGATGGTGAAGGTGGCTTTGATCCTAAGATATGTTCAACATGTCATGGTTCAGGAACAGTTACAACTCAACAACAAACTATTCTTGGCTCTTTCTTATCTAAGAGTACTTGTCCAGATTGTGGGGGTCGAGGTAAAACTTTCAAGAGAACTTGTAGTGCTTGTTCTGGTAAAGGGAAAGTTAAAAATAATAAACGTTTAACTATTAATATTCCAGCTGGAATTAATTCTGGTGACCGTCAAAGATTAAGTGGTAAAGGCTCTCCTGGAATTAATGGAGGAGAAAATGGAGATCTATACATTGAATTTGTAGTTGAGGAACACAAATACTTTGAAAGAGATGGCGATGATATATATCTAGAAGTTCAATTAGATATAATTGAGGCAATTTCTGGAGTAAAGAAAAAAATTCCAACACTATATGGAAATGTATGTGTAAATGTTCCATCAGGTACTGATAGTGGAGATAGATTACGTATTAAAGGAAAAGGTGTCGACAATCACTATAATCATCATAAAGGTGATATGTACCTAGTATTTAAAGTATTTACTCCTAAAAAGTTAAGTAGAGAACAAAAGAAATTACTTGAAAAGCTAAGAGAAACAGATTTAAGTACACCACAAATAAATAATTTTAATAAATTTGTAAGTAATAATGAATGATTTAGCAAGGGGTAATCCTTGCTTTTTATTATAATGAGGTTGATGACGAAGTATGAGTAAAGAAGCAGAAAATTATTATGAAGAATATTTTTCATTAGCTAAGAAAAAATATGAACATTTCTATGTATTATCACGAAAAAGAATGGATAATTATTGTATAATTTCTTATCCAAAAGAAGAAAATCATCTTTTTTTGAAAGATGATTATTTAAAATTTAATGAAGATTTTAATAATATTATTTCTAAATTTATCGATATTTTTAAGAAAAATTTTTGTGAAGAATATTTAACTAATTTTAAAAGAAACATTAGTGATGTTAATATAATTAATTATAAATTAACTTTATTTGATAAAATTAAATCTACTTTAAATATTAAAACAGAAATTGCTTATTATGATTTTATTCATAATAATATTTATCTTTCTTCTAATACTTCAATAGATAAAGCTTTTTTCTATGAACATGTCTTCTTTCATGAATTACTACATTTAGCTAGTACTAAAAATATTATGAGTGTAGGTCTATGTCAACAAATTTATTCAAAGGATGGAGTTAAATCAATTGGTAAGGCAGTAAATGAAGGAATGACTGAATATTTAAATACAAAATATTTTTCTAAAAATAAAACTAATAAGTCTAAAAGAAAAAATCATTCTTATGATTTACAAATAAATTATATTAGAAAAATAGAAAGTATTATTGGGAAGGATAAATTACTTTATTGTTATTTTGAGGGAGGACTTTTTTCTTTAATAAAAGAGCTTAGTAAATATGCAGAGGATGAAAGTCTTGTTTTAGATTTACTAATTGAGATGGATGATTCTTTTGATTTAATAGGAAATAGTAAAATGGAAAAAGATAGGAAAATTAGAAAAGAATTGTTTAAAATATATAATAGTAAATTAAAAAATGATTTTTTAGGCGGTATAATAAATAGTGATGAATATAATAGGAAAAAGCTTATTTTTTTAGATGAAAATTATTCTGATATTTCTTTTTCAAATGAGAATACTAATTTAAAAAATAATAAAAAACTACTTAAAACCATTTCCTAATAATTGATAAAAGCATTTAATATGTAATTCTTCATCTTCTATTATACGATAGAGTAATTCTTGAATATATTTATCTTTAATTAGTTGAATATCTTTCAAGTAGTTATTTATGGCAAGCTTTTCTTTTTCAATATCTAACTTAAGCATTTGAGTTTTATTAGTATTATAATCTATAAAACTACTATTCCAATAATCATAGTAACCTTTATTTGTATTTATAAATTTAGGATTTAAACCTAGTAATTTTATTGTTTTTCCTAATAGTTCTAAATGTTTCATTTCAACAATTGCTATTTTGGATAGAACAAAAGAAAAAGTATTATCTTCATCTGATGTATCAAATTTTTGATAGATATATTGGCATATTTCCGTTAATTCTCCATTTATTCCACTATAATCTTCTAGTAATAATTTAGCATATTTTATATTTTTTCTTTCTACTTGTACTTTTGGATAGGGTTTATTTACAAAAAATTCCATTGTATCACCTAATAAAAGTATATTTTTCTTGATTAAAAATTTGCCTAAAAAATTAGTGTCGCATTATACTTTATTTTTTTTGAGAGTTTTTGTATAATTATAATAGAGGTGAATGGTAATGTTATCAAAGAAAAAGAAAAATTTAATAAGAGAACAGAACAAAAGTGTTTTTATTATAGCATTTATAGTTATAGTAATAATAGCAGTAGTAGGTATATTAATGATGGTATCAACTGGTAAGAATAATAAAAATGAAGATACTATTTCTTCAGATGGAGTAGTTAATGATGTAGATGTTTTTAGAAAATAATACAAAATTAGTATTATTTTTTTATAGAGAAAGGAATAATTTATGGCTGTAGGAACAAAAGGTGATTGGTATACAAAAGAAATTATTAAGAAGTTATTAGAAGAAGGTTGTTTAGATAAAGATCCAAGACCTAAATATTCTGATGGTACTCCTGCTCATACTCTAAGTATTAATCATGGTATGTGTACTTATGATTTGAGTAAAGGAGAAATGCCTCTAATAACTTTAAGACCAATTTATGTATCAAAAAGTATTGGTGAATTGCTTTGGATATATCAAAATGAATCTAATGATCTAGATAAATTAGCTGAATATGGAGTTACTTGGTGGGATGAATGGGATATTGGAAATAGAACAATAGGTTCTTGCTATGGAGAAACTATTAAAAAGCATAAAATCATGAGAGACTTTTTAAAAGAATTTAAAGATGATCCTGATAGTAGAAGACATATTATTTCATTATGGCAAGCAGATGATTTTAAAGAAAAACATGGTTTGAAGCCTTGTGCTTTTCTAACTATGTGGAATGTAAGACATGGAAAAGATGGTGTTGATTACTTAGATATGTGTCTTGTTCAAAGATCAAGTGATTTTTTAACTGCTGGATGTATTAATCAAGTTCAATATGTTGTCTTTCAACATTTACTAGCAAGACACTTGAATTATACTCCAGGGAAGTTTACATGGTTTTATGATAATATTCAAATATATGATCGCCATATTGAACTAGCAAAAGAGATATTAAAACGTGAATCAATAGACTGTAATCCTAAAATTGTTATTAATGAAGAAAAAAGTAATTTCTATGATATGAAATTAGAAGATATAAAAATACAAGATTATCCAATTCAAAAAATAAAAAAGAAAAATCCTCAGCTTAAATTTGATTTAGGTATATAATTTATGAAAAATGTTACAATAATAGCTGCGATTGGAAAAAATCGCGAATTAGGAAAAAATAATGACTTAATTTGGCATTTAAAAGAAGACTTGAAATTCTTTAAAGAAAATACATTAGGCAAACCTATAGTGATGGGTCTAAATACTTTAAAATCACTTTCTAAGAAATTAAAGGATAGAAAATATATTGTCTTATCTAATGAAGATTTAACATTAGATCAAGATATAGTAGTAGTTAAATCTATTGATGAATTACTTACTTATATAACTGAATTAGGTAGTGAAGTAATGATAATAGGAGGAGCTTCTATATATAAGCAAATGATTAATTATGCTGATAAAATGCTTTTAACAGAAATAGATGCTGAGTGTAGTGATGCTGATGTATATTTTCCAAACTTTAATAAAGATGAATGGAATAGTGAATTAATAAGTTCAAATAAAACTGAGGATAATATAAGTTACAAACATTTAGTTTATAAAAGAAAATAAAAAACTCATTATAATTTTAAATAATGAGTTTTTAATATACCATTGTATGTAGAATACGATCAGTATTTTTAAAATTATACTTAGCTATTTCTAGTAATTTATCTTTACCAAATTTTTCAACTATTTCTTCACCAATTTTATCAACGTCACTTCCTGCACCTTTAGGTAGAGGAATGTGGATTTCATCACATAATTTGTCAAACTCTTTTAAGAATAAATATCTACTTATAATAGATGCACTAGCAACTGCCAAATTTTTATCTTCAGCTTTGGTCATAAAAGTAATTCCTCTTTGAATATTTGGAACATTACTTATATATTCATAATATCTAGATTCTCTTGCAAATTCATCTATAATTATATAATCATATTTAGGTTTTTCTTCTTGTATTAGTTGATATAATACCTTATTATGCATTATTGATTTTATTTTGTTCATATTTATATCTTTGGTATATCTTTCATTATATTCCTTGTTTTTTAAAATAATACTTCTATACTTTATTTTTTTAGCAATTTGTGGTGCTATTTGTAAGATTTTAGAATCATCTATTTTTTTTGAATCAGTAACATTTAAACTTTCAAGAAAAGGAATATCTTCTTTAGTAACATAACATGCAGTTACAACAATAGGACCAAAATAATCTCCAGTACCAACCTCATCACTACCAACGGAATTACAATTGTAGTATTTTTTATTTTCTTGTCTATTTTCTTCTTGTTTTTGTTTAGTATTTTCTAAGGCAACACCCCACATAGCAGCATCAACATCAGCAGATGTTCCTTGAAACATACATTTACCTGACTCATATAAAGTAATAACAGTGTCCTCATCTTGAGCTTGAAAAACTACATAAGGAATAACTTTATCCCTTTTCTTATCTTTATAATACTCAATCATTTTTTCTTTTATTTCGTCGTTTACTTTGATAACTACATTCACTTTATTACACCTCAAAGATATTATAGCATAAAACAAATAAATAGTTTATAATAAATATGATAGGAGGATTTTATGAATATATTCGATATAATAGTAATTTTATTTATATTAATGTTTTCTATAACAGGATTTAAAAGAGGAGTAATCAAAGAAGGAGTATCATTTATTGGTATATTAATTGTATTTTTTATAAGTTATACATTTAAAGGTACTATAGGAAATTTACTTTGTAAAATATTACCTTTTTTAACATTTAGTGGTCAAATAAAAGGTTTAATATCATTAAATATAATAATATATCAATTAGTAGGATTTATAATTTTATTTAGTCTTTTATTAACTATTTATCATGTTATATTATTTGCATCTAAAATAGTTCAAAAATTACTCAACTTGACATTAATATTTATTATTCCATCTAAAATCCTTGGTGCTTTAATAGGATTTATTGAAGGTTATTTAGTTTCTTTTATTGTACTTTTAGTATTAATGCTACCTTTAAGTAATAGTCAATTGTTTACTGATAGTAAGTCTATTAACTATATTATTTATGAAAGTCCAATTACATCACTAGATACTAAGGATATTGCTTTATCCGTGTTGGATGCCAAAGACTTAATTTTACAAATAGAAGATGGTTCTATTTCAATTAATGAAGCAAATTTACATTTAATTGATGTTATGTTAAAGTATGAAATGGTTAATATTAATACTATTGAGCAATTAAAAGATACAAATAAATTGGATTCTATAAATGGTTTAGATAAGATAGTAAATAAATATAAATAGGAGGGTTATAGATGAAATATTTAGAAAATGAAAATGATTTTTATGAAATAATTAATAATAAGAAGGTTATTGTAGATTTTTATGCAGATTGGTGTGGTCCTTGTAAAATGTTTGCTAAGGTATTTGAATCAGTTGCAGATTCAAATAAAGATTTAATATTTTTGAAGGTAAATACAGATTTATTTGAAAATATTTGCAGAAAGTATGGAATAATGTCAATTCCTACTGTAAAGGTATTTGAAAGTGGAGT
>CANQCQ010000056.1 GCA_947589725.1 uncultured Bacilli bacterium
GTGAATGGTGGTAAATCTATTCTAATATTTCTACTATTTCCTTCACTACCAACAATAATATCTAAAGAAAAATCTTCCATAGCTGGATATAATATTTCTTCAATATATCTAGGCATACGATGAATCTCATCAATAAATAATACATCACCCGGTTCTAATGAAGAAAGAATTGCAGCTAAGTCTCCACTTTTTTCTATACTTGGACCACTAGCTGTTTTTATATGAGTTCCCATTTCATGAGCAATAATAAAAGCTAAAGTAGTTTTACCTAATCCTGGAGGACCATATAATAACACATGATCAAGAGGTTCATTTCGCATTTTAGCAGCTTCGATAAATATTTTAATATTTTCTTTAACATCTGTTTGTCCTATATATTCTTCAATTGTCTCAGGTCTTATTGTATTATCTATTTCTTTATCATCAAACAAAGTATAATTAGTTACAACACTTTCATCTTTCATCAATAACACCTACTATCTTAACAATAATTTTAAAGCATCTTTTACTTGATCTTCTAATTTTAGAGAAGAATCAACTCTTGCAAGTATAGGAACAATTTCTTTTTCTTTATAGCCTAATCCAATAAGTACATCTTTTAATTCTTGTTCATTAGAAATTTGATTATCTGAAATACCAACACCAATAAATTCAAGTTTACCCTTTAAATCTAATATAATTTGTCTTGCTAATTTATCACCTATTTTAGGAAATTTTTTAAGATATAAAACATTTTCTCTTTCAATAGCATCCATAATTCCATCAATTGCTCCAGTTGATAGTAATGGTAAAGCCATTTTACAACCTAATCCTTTAACACTAATTAATTTTAAGAATAAATTTTTCTCTTCTTGAGTTTTAAATCCATATAGGAGATGTTCATCTTCTTGTATTTGTTGATAAATATAAACTTTATATTCTTGACCTAATTCAAAAGAAAAGGGATTTGGTACATATACAAGATATCCTATATTATTATTTTCTAAAACAATACAGTTTGTTTTAACATTTACTATTTTACCTTTAATGTAGTCATACATAATATCAACTCCACTACC
Source organism: uncultured Bacilli bacterium (assembly GCA_947589725.1). The sequence continues at coordinate 1,059 of CANQCQ010000056.1, forward strand.
ATTATATAATAAATCAAGTAAATTAGAAAGTAATATCGAACAAATTTTTCATAAAAAAAGAAGAATTAATCTTCTTTTAAATTATAGTATACATCTTGAACATCATCTAAATCTTCTAAAGCATCTACCAAGTTGTGAACTTTTTCTATTCCTTCTTCATTTAGTGTTACTTCCATATTTGGTACATAAGTTAATTGACATTCTAGAAATTCTTTAACATCAGCTTTTTCTAAGGCATCTCTTACAGCAGTAAAGGTAGATTGATTTGTAGTTATAACATAAGTATCTTCAATATGTTCGAAGTCTATTGCTCCGGCATCTAAAGCTACCATCATCATTGTATCTTCATCATAATCAGATGGTATTACAATTGAACCACGGCGTTCAAACATGTAACTAACGGAACCATCTGTACCTAAATTTCCACCAGCTTTTGTAAAAGCACTTCTTACTTGTGATGCTGTTCTATTACGGTTATCTGTCAAACAATCAACCATAAATGCAACTCCACCATGTCCATAACCTTCATATCTTATACTTTCATAATTAGCACCATCAGAACCACCAGCAGCTTTATCTATAGCTTTTTGGATATTCTCTTTTGGCATATTTTGAGCCTTAGCTTTATCAACTGCCAATCTTAATGCGGCATTTTGAGATGGATCTGGACTTCCACCTTTAGCAGCAACCATTATTTCTTTTGCCAACTTTTGGAAAACTTTTCCACGAGCTGCATCTAATAGACCTTTTTTTCTATGGATTGTAGCCCACTTTGAATGTCCACTCATACTAATACCTCCTCATCTGTCGCAAATATGATAACATGAAATTAAAAAAACTACAATATCTAGCTATTATTTGTAAGATATTTTGTTATCTCTTCAACAGTTTTTTTATTATCTAAATTAATTTTAAAATTATCTTTAAAATATTCAATATCTTTAGAAGTAGCATTAATATAATATGTATTAATTACTTCAAAAATGTCATCTATTTCATTAGTCTTTTCTAATGCAATTAAAGTTCCTAAAGTATTTATATAATCATTACAAGGTTTTTTAGCTCTTATATTATTATCTAATTTATCTATTACATCTTCAGATGTAAATAATTTCAATATTTCAGAATGAGATTTACCTTCTAATAAATATCCTAAATACATTAAAGTCATATAAGAGTCATTCATATTATAAATAGAATCATAAATTTTTTTATTTATATAATTTTTTGAATCTGTTACCAAAGCTTTATTAGTACTTAAATGTTTAGCTAAAGCAAATTCAGTCATAGAAATAATAACTTCAATAAAAACTTTTTTTAATCCTCTATCATATTCCTCAACATCTAATAAATTACCTGCAAATAAATGAGCATATTCTCTTGCTAGATAAAAACTTTCTTCTATTTTAGAAGAATCAAGTATTTCTATTTTATAATTATTTCCACTAACTACAATTCTACTATTACTTTTTCCCATCTGATCTTTATTTAAAAAGACAATATTATTATTTTGAATATCTTGATCTATTTGTTTTATTATATTAGGAGAAATCTTATAGAAGAAATTTTTAACTATATTTATAGTAGTTTTTTTATCTTTTAATGTAACTATATAATTACTATCTTTAGAATCTTTTAATAGTTTGTATTCAGAGTCTTTCAAATTTTTGTTTACACTACTAGCATATACAATAAAGTTTTGGAAATTTTTATAGAAAAATGGATCAGAATTTTCTATGTAATTTAAATATTCTATAGCACTTCTATCCATAACTACACTTCCTTTTTATAATAAATCTTTATACATAATAGTTTTTTCTAGTATTCTTTTTACATCATTTTCATTAAATGGTTTACTTAACATATCGACAATAGTATATTTAAAGGCTTTATCTATTGTATCTTTAGTTGAATCACCAGATATTATAGATACTGGTATTTTACTAAATAAATTATTTTGACTCATATAGTCTAGAACAGCAAATCCATTTACTCCAGGCATATTTAAATCTAATAATATAGCTATTATAAAATCATTATTTATATTTGAATTTAATAAATCTATTGCTTCTTGACCATTCTTAGCAGAACCAATGTTATATTTATCTGAGAAAATTCTTTTTACGAAGTTTCTAATAATATTAGAGTCATCTACTACTAATACTGTTTGTTTATCATAAACTTCTGCTTGTTGTGATGGGGCTGGAGTTGCTTGTTGTTGCGTTGGAGCAACATTTGTTGATTGCGGTTGTTGTGGAACCATTCCTTGAACTGGTTGTGGAGCTACTTCAACTCCCATATTTGTTGGAGTTGGTGCTACATTTTGGACTGCTCCTCCAACTGGATTTGCATATTGTGCACCACTTGGTGCAGTATTATCTGGATTACCATATAAATATTCATTCGCAATTGCTACTGCATTATTAACTTCTTTTTGTAATAATGGGAAATTTTGTTGAACATATAAAATATCGCCATTTTTACTACTCATTTCTTGATTTGCTGCTAAAGTTGATAAATTCATAAATCCAAAATATTTAGAGTCACTCTTTAATGAATGTACATAAATAGCAAAATTAGCTAAATCCTTGTTATTTTTATAACTTTCTAGTAATTTTATTTTTTCAGGAGCACTAGTTATGAATTCTACTAAAGTTTGATTATAAGTATCAATATTACCAAATAACTCTAAACTCTTATTAATATCAACTCCATTTAATCTTAAATAATTAATATCTTTCATCTTTTCACCTCAATCTTTATCTAAATTATAACATAAATATTAAAAAAACAAACTATTTTAATATCATTCTCTTATTATAAATTACAGGATAAGGATCTGAATATCTACTTAAATCAGTTTCCATGTATTTACCTAAACCATTACTTTTTATTCCTCTAGAAACTAAATACTTCATATTATTAGTCCATATATCTTCATCATAATATTCATTATATTCATTGTGTCCACCTTCACATAAAGCTACAATAAAGTTTTTCTTATTTTTAGTAGCTTTCTTTATTAAAATTTCTGTTGCCTCACAAGGCATAAATCCAATTAATAAAGATGACTCAGAAATATTAGTTTTTTCAGTGAATTTTTCTTTTTTTAATATAAGTTTACTAGATGAAGACATACTATTAGTTAGTCTAGGATCATAAACAGTAACTGTTCCCTTTTTTTGCTTTAGACATAAATGTTTAGCAAGAGAAGGTATTACTCCTCCACCTACTTCTATTATGTTAGTATTTATATTAAAATTTTCTTCAATAAGTTTAATAAAGCCTAAATAAATATTATTCTCATCGTCTAATAAGCCAGTTTCATCATATATTTGTCTTATAGTATCAGGTACAAAATTATTATGTTCTAATATATCAATATTATTTATGATATAGTTTATTTCTTTCTCATTGTAATCTTCGATATGTTCTCTTAAATATTCAAGAACTTTTTTATATTTATTCATCTCAATCCCCCTCGTGGGCATTATAATAACATTATTTTTTAAATAAAGCAAAAAAATTAATACGTTAACCGCATTAATTTATTCTTTAAACATAAAGTAAAAATCTAATATTCTTACTTCGTCACCTTCTTCTGCTCCTAGTTCTTTTAATTTGTCATCAATTCCCATTCTTGTTAATTTTTTAGCAAATCTATATTCGGCTTCTTCAGATGAAAATTTTGTCATTTTAAATATTCTTTCTACTTCATTTCCAGATATTACCCATGTTCCATCATCATCCCTAGATATTGTGAATGGTTCTTCCTTTTTAAATTTATATAGAACATGTGACTCAATTTGACTATCATCATATAAAGGATTGGCGGGAATTTTATCTAATTTATCAGCTAGAACATCAACTACTTTTTGAAGTCCTTTATTAGTTGCTGCACTAACTTCAAAAATTTCTACATCTTTAACCTTATTTTTAAATTTTTCTAGATTTTCTTTAGATCCTTCAATATCCATTTTATTAGCAATTATAATTTGAGGCTTTTCTAATAATTTAGAATTAAATTCTCCTAATTCTTTATTTATTAATAAATAGTCCTCATATGGATCTCGCATCTCACTACCACTCATATCAACTACATGAGCAATAATTCTAGTTCTTTCAATGTGTCTTAAAAATTTATCTCCTAATCCTTCTCCAAGAGATGCTCCTTCAATAAGTCCTGGAAGATCTGCCATAACAAAACTATTTCCATTACTTGCTTTTACTACTCCAAGATTTGGACTTAAAGTTGTAAAGTGATAAGCAGCAATCTTAGGTTTAGATTTAGATACACAAGAAATAATTGTACTTTTACCAACACTAGGTAATCCAACTAAACCAACATCTGCTAACATTTTAACTTCTACTTTTAAAGTTTTTCTTTCGCCTTCTTCACCACGCTCAGAATAATCTGGTGCTGTATTAGTTTGTGTCTTAAAAGCAGTGTTACCACGACCTCCACGGCCTCCTTTAGCAATTAATTCTTCTTGATTTTTTAAAGATAAATCAGCTATTACTAGACCAGTGTCTAAATCAGTAACAACTGTACCAAGAGGTACTTTAACGTATAAAGCAGAAGCACCTTTACCATGTTGATTTTTTCCACGACCATTTTCACCATTAGCACCTTTAATTGTCTTTTGATATCTTAAATCTAGTAATGTATGAAGTCCTTCATCAACTTTAAAAATGATATCAGCACCATGGCCTCCATTGCCACCATATGGTCCACCCATTTCAATAAATTTTTCATGTCTAAAAGCAGTACATCCATCTCCACCATTACCAGCTTCAACTTTGATTATAACCTCATCTACAAACATTAAAATCCCCTCCAAAAAAATTATAACATAAAAGAAAAAAAGCCCAAAAGGACTTTTCAAAATACTAATTTAATTATTCTGCTGCATATACAGATGCTTGTTTTTTATCTTTTCCTAAACGTTCAAATTTAACTACTCCATCAACTGTTGAATATAAAGTATCATCACTTCCACGACGAACATTCTTTCCAGGGAAGACTTTTGTTCCACGTTGACGATATATAATTGAACCAGCAGATATTAATTGACCATCTGATGCTTTAGCACCAAGTCTACGTCCTGCAGAATCACGACCATTAGATGTTGATCCTTGCCCTTTGTGGTGAGCAAATAATTGAATATCTAATTTTAAAAATTTCATAACTCTCCTCCTTACTTAACTTCAATATTAGCTGGATATTGTTTTTCCAACTCTTTTAAAAGACTAACCATGTTTCCTATTAGTATTTGTGTAGTA
>CANQCQ010000057.1 GCA_947589725.1 uncultured Bacilli bacterium
AAAAATAATTTCTTAGGATTTATTAGTTGTTTAGGTACATTTATTTCTTTATTATTCTTATATCAAGAATCTATGGAATTAAATAAAAAAAGTACATATTGTTTAAATTTTTATGTACTTCTTAGTGTATTTGCGACAATACTTTCTTTAAGTATTTATCTTTTAAATATTTAGCTCATTTGACTATAAGCTTTAAGTATGTTTAAAGTCTTTTCATATTCTGTAGCTAATTCATTATAATGTTCATTTACATATTGAACATTATTTTCTTTGCTTGCTAATTCATGATTATATGCTAAATCTCCCAATGTATAAAATCCTAGATATCTTGCATCACTTTTTAGGGAATGAACATCTATAGCATAATCAGCCATATTTCCTGCTAGGCGATTTTTTTCAATTCTTTGCCATTTTTCGTCTACTTCTTCTAAGAAGTCATTTACTGTTTCATCAAACATTTCCATATCACCAAGTAATTCTAAGGCCTTATCTAAGTCACAGCCATTATTTAGTAAAAATTGTCTTTTATCAATTTTTGGTGGTTCTTCTACTACTGGTATTTGAGGTTGCTCTATTGATGGTTGTACATTAATGTTTTGTTGTGGCTCCATTGGTGTTTGAGTAGTTTGTAAATTATTATTTGCTTGTTCTGGTTGTGATACTTCATTTAGAATTTCTGTTTGTTCTTGCATATTATTTTCCTCCTTAATTGGTGCTTTTTCTCTTATTTTATATTCTTTAATAATTTTATTTAAAACTCTAATTATTTCTGGTTTTTCTAAAGGTTTTGATAGATAATCATTGAAACCATCTGCTATATATTTTTCTTTCATTCCTGTTAAGGCATTAGCAGTTAAAGCAACTACTGGAATATTAAATCCTTCTATTTTCTTTAATTCTTGTAGTGTTTCTTCTCCCTTAATTCCAGGCATTTGATCATCTAATAGTATTATATCATATGATTCATTATTTTTTATTCTTTCTAAACAACTATATCCATCTTTTGAAGTTGTAATAGAGTTTGCATTAAACTGAGCTAATATTTTTTGACCTACTTTTAGATTCAAATCATTATCATCAACTAATAAAATTTTAATATCTTGTAAGTCTAAATCTTCTAATACTTCTTCTTTTTCTTCGATATCTATATTTAGAATTTCTTGATTTATTTCAATACTAAATGTCGAACCTTTTCCATATTCGGATTGAATATATATTTTTCCTCCCATTAATTCAACTAATTGCTTTGTAATGGCAAGTCCTAATCCTGTTCCTTCTATAGCAGCATTCTTATCACTTTCAAATCTTTGAAACTTAGTAAATAGTTTATCTAAATTTTCTTTTTTAATACCTTGACCAGAATCTTGAACACTTATAATTAGTTTACAAATATTATTGGTATTTTGACATTTAACTTCATATCTTACAAATCCAGAAGGAGTATATTTACAAGCATTACTTAAAAAGTTTGTTATTACTTTTCTTATATTTGCTTGATCTCCATTAAGAGCTTTAGGAATATTTGGATCAATGTAGTATGTAAAATCTAATTTTTTCTCATCCATTCTAGGTTTTATTAATTTAGCAAGTTCGGAAAATACTTTTTGTGGATTATATGGAGCATTAACTATTTCTATTTTTCCTGCTTCTATTTTTGATATATCTAGTATTCCATTTACTATTTCTAATAGTGTTGATGATGCACTAATTATATCTTTAGCATTTTCTTTAGCTTCTTCTAAGGCTTTTGCAACATTTATACAATCACTAAATCCTACTATGGCATTAAGTGGTGTTCTTATTTCATGTGACATACTTGCTAAAAAGTCAGTTTTTGCTGCATTGGCTTTTTCTGCTGTTGCTTTGGCTACTTCTAATTGAGCAACCATTTTCATATCAGGATTTTCAATTGTAAAATACATTAGTAAAATAATAAGACTTTCAGTAAAAGATATTAGTAATACTCTTCCATCTATTTGTTGAGTAAAACTTACAATTGTACTTAAAATTATATATGTATATACTGGTAAGAATTTTTTATACAATTTTTTATGTTGAACTTTACTAGTAAACATATAAAAGATACATAATATAATAAAGATAATTCCAGTAACGAATACCATCTTAGTACTTAAACCATATGTATATAATATTGATGAATTAGTACTATCATAGGCATAATCTATTGGTAATAATAGTGTTATAGTGGCACAAATTATTAAGATAGTTGTAAGGAATATTAATACTTTTCTATTTTTAGCTACATCTGTTAGTTGTTCTTTTGTTTTTGCAACAATTGAGGTGTAATAAGTAAGTAAATAGATCCATATTTCTGTAATTATCAAAAACATTTTTGCGACAAACTCTTTGGTAAATGGATTTAGATTTTTTAAAAAGAAAACCATGATTAATTCGCATATAATACCAATAATACTTATAATCATTAGTAGTTCATATATATGTTTTTCTTGAGACTCATATCTTTTCTTACAAAAGTAGATTACCATTAGTAATATAATATTTATTAGTCCAGCTATACTAAAAAAGATAAAACTATTAAACATAACTCATACCACCTATTCTAATTTATACGATAAACTAAAGGATGAAAAAAAGCAACCTTATTTGCCGATTTTTTTCGTTTTTTGGTTGCTTTTTTCTTCTTCTATTAATGCTTTGTAATCAACTTTACCTATTGGAGTATGAGGCATTTCATCTCTAAATTTATAACCTATAGGTTTAAAGTATGGTGGCAAAGTACTGTTTTCAAACATATTATTTAATTCTTCTTCTACTAATCCACTAAATTCTTTGAATTGATCTTTTAAGATAATATGTGCTTTAGGGGCATTAACATCTTTTTCATCAGGAATTCCTACTACTACACATTCTTCTATTTTTTCATTTTTTAAGAATAAGTTTTCTAGTTCTGATGGGAATACTTTAAATCCACTTCTAGGAATAACTCTTTTAATTCTATCTTTAACGAAAACAAAGCCATCTTTATCAACATATCCTAAGTCTCCTGTAAATAGTATTTTTCCATCATCTGTATCTTTTATAACTTTCTTAGTTGCTTCTTCATTTTTATAATATTCTTTCATCATTGTAGGAGTCTTTATTGTTAATTCTCCAATTTCTCCCATAGGTAGTTCGACATTTTTTTCAGTATCATAGGCAGCTATTATTGTTCTTACTAAAGGTATTCCAACACTACCATATTTATTAGCTTTTTTAGTTGAAAAAGTAGCATTAGAACTTGCTTCTGTTTCACTATATCCTTTTTCAATTGTTGCATTTGAATTATGTTCTTTTAAATAATCTTCTAATTTTTTTTCAAATTCTTCTTTAATAAAATCTCCACCTAGTAAAATATCATGAATACATTTTAAGTGTTTGTCTTTTATTTTTTCTGATTTCATTACTGTTTCCCAATAAGAAGGTACTCCCATTATTCCATTAGGTTTATATTTAATGATTAATTCATCAAATTTATTAGCATCAAATTGAGGAACAATTGTAGTTTCCCATCCTAATGTTATTGGACAATGTAGACCTAAAATAATACCATAGGCAATAAATGGAGGCATTATATTTAAAAATTTATATCCTCTTTCTGCATTTACATTAGAGTTTTTTATTTGTAATAGTGAGTAATTTAAATTATCATTAGTTAAAACAACACCTTTTGGAACCCCTGTTGTTCCTCCTGTATGAACTATTACTGCTGATTGTCCTTTTTCATAGTTATTATCTTTATATTTAGTATCTTTTCCTTCTTTTATAAATTTATTCCAGTCAATATACATTGGATCAGTAATAACTACTTTATCTTTTGCTGTTATATTGGCAATTGTTCTTATAGGAATTGGAGTAGAATTTGTTGGTTTAACTGTAATTACTTTTTCTAAATCAGTTTCTTTTACGATATCTTTTATTTTTGGATATACAATATCTAGAGTCAACATTACTTTAGAATTTGCCTCTTCAATATAATTTTTAATAGCATTTTTATTATATCTTAAATCAATCATATTTGATATTGCTCCAATTTTATTTAAAGCATAAAAAGCATAAATTATTTCTGGAGTGGTAATTGAACAAATAGTAACAATATCACCTTTTTTTACACCTAAATTTGTAAAAGATGCTGCTGCCTCATCAATTTTTTTAAATAATTCTCCATATGTTATTTTTCTACCAAAATAAATTAATGCTGTTTTATTTTGATAGTATTTATTGTAGTGATATAGTTCATCATAACATGTCATATGATTTGGCTCTTCCATTATAAATTCTCTACTATAATATTTTAGCCATGGACGATCTATACTAGCATATCCAGTTAAGTGATCCTTTATATTATTCTTAGCTAATTTACTTAAAGTTAAATCTCTATATCTTTCTTCTACTTCTTTTAGATTATTTATTTTTTCTTTGTAATTTTTTAATTCTTCTTTATTCATTTTTATTTCCCCCTAAATAAGTTTGTTTTTTTAACTGTTCTAATTTATCTTTAAATTCTTTTGGTGGATCTACAGTGTAATATATCAATTTTCCTGATCTTGGATGATTAAACTTAATACTATAAGAATGTAACATTTGACCAAATTCTGTAGATTTTCCTCTACCGTATAAAGGATCATTAGTTATTGGATAACCAATATATGATAAGTGTACTCTTATTTGATGAGTTCTTCCTGTTTCCAATATACATTCTATTAAAGTATTATTTTGAAATCTTTCTAATACTTTAAAATGAGTTATTGCATTCTTAGCATTAACATCAGTAACAGCCATTTTTTGTCTATTATTTACATCTCTACCAATAGGTGCATCTATACTTCCTGTTTCATGTTTAATTACACCATCAACTAAGGCTAAATATTTTCTTTCAACTTGTTTTGTGGATATCATCTTAGATAAAGCTTCATGAGTAAATTCATTTTTAGCAACAAGCATCAAACCACTAGTATCTTTATCTAATCTATGTACCACTCCTGGACGAAGTTTTTCACCACTAGTTAAATTAAATCTATAAAGTAAGGCATTAACTAGTGTTTTAGTATAATGCCCGGGAGCGGGATGAACTACCATACCACTTTCTTTATTTATAACCAATAAATCATCATCTTCATAAATTATATCTAATGGTATATCTTCAGGTTCAACATTAATATCAAAATCTAAATCACATGATATTTCTATCTCATCATTTAATTTAATTAAATAACTAGCTCCTATTTCTTTTCCATTTACAGTAACTAATTTATCTTTAATTAATTTTTGAATCTTACTTCTAGATAAATTTAATTTATCTTTCAAATAATTATCTATTCTTATATTCTCTTCATCTGCTTTAATCAATTAAGTTTCCCCCTCTTTTGGTAAGATATTGTATCATATATTTATTTTTTTGTCTTCTACTTCTTTAAATATATTTGAAATTATATATATAAATACTCCACCAGTTATAAAAACATCTGCTAAATTAAAAACTGGAAAGTTATAAGAAAAAATAGTAAAAGATAAAAAGTCTATTACTTTTTTATAAAATACTCTATCTATTAAATTACTAGTTATACCTCCAAAAATTAGTCCTAAAGAAAATATATTTATTTTATTAATAAATTCTTCTTTTTCAATTATATTTACAATTAAAGCTATACAAAATAAGCTTATTATAATAAGTAAAGTAAGATGATTTTTCAAACTACTGAAAGCTGCTCCTGTATTAGTAACGAAAAATAGTTTAAAAAAATTAGGAATAATAGTAATTTCTGTTGCTTCATTCATATTAATAATAACAAGTATTTTAGTTAATTGATCTAAAATAATTGATGATAAGCCAATTAAGTAGCATTTGCTTTTAGATTTTTTTAGTAAATTTATAAGTTTATTCATTACTATCTTCTCCTTTTAAATTTTTTACTTGTTCTACTATTATTTGAATTTCATTTAATCTTTTCTCAACAGTTCCTCTTATTTTTAATAGATCTCCTTTTTCTATTTGAGTATTTAATTTAAATACTCTAGGAAACAATGTATATTCTTGAACTGCTGTTTCATCACTTCCTGTGATAAAGGCCATCTTTTCTCCTTTTTTTGTATTAATTATTTTTTTGTTATCTACTAGGATTAATGTATCTATTTTTTTATCTATATATTTATTTATTTCATTTAATGGAATACAATTTTGATTATCTTTACGATATTTACTTATTGGATGAGAAGATAGGTAAAAACCAAATACTTCTTTTTCTTTTTCTAGTAATACTTCATTTGAATAATCTTTTTGAAATTCTATTTCTGGCTT
>CANQCQ010000058.1 GCA_947589725.1 uncultured Bacilli bacterium
TAAGCTAATTTAGCTAAAGGGATTCTTTCATTGCAAGCACTAATTGCAGCAGCTTGAAATATTTTATCTACTTGTTCTTGAGAAAATTTTGCAAACTCTTCTTGAGCTTTTCTTACATTTTCTATTTCTTTAGCTAAAGATTCAGTACTACTAATTTTATTATGATGGATCATTTTAGTTCCTCCTATATTCTTTAACTATTATTTTTTTAATTATATTTATTGTTCTTCTTTTATTACTTTATCTGTAATATTAATTTTTTCATCTATAAACATAAATATTACTTTTATACATGCAATAGTAGGTGTTGCGATTATCATACCTATAATTCCAAAGAAATGTTGGAATATAAGCAATCCAATCATTATTGTTACTGGATGTAATTTCATTGTATGACCCATTATTAATGGTTGATAGAAATTATTTTCTAGTAATTGAACAACAACAATAGAAATAATTACACAAATACCTACAATTGGTGACATAGTAAATCCAACTATAATAGCTGGTATTGCTCCTATATATGGTCCAAAATATGGAATAACATCTGTTATCGCGCAAAACATTGCAAATAAAAGTGGTGCTTTAAGTCCTGCAATAGTTAAACCTATACTTTGTGTTAAAAAAACTAAAAACATAACAAGCAATAATCCTTGTACATAACTTCTTAAAGAATTATTAATTCTATTGCATAGATCTAGGTAACCTTCTCGCCAACTAATTGGTAATACTTTATGAATATTTTGATTAATTTTATCAAAATCAAATAATACATAAAAACCTATCATTAGACCTAATATTACATTTAATCCTCCACTTATTAAAGCTTTACCCATTGAAAATATTCTTTGAGGTAAATCAGTAGTAAATGAATTAGCAAACTCTTCTATTGTTTTGTATATATCTTTTTGAATTCCATTACTCTTTATAACTGGATTATCAATTGCTTTAAATAAGTTATCACTAAATTCTCTTATATCATTAATAATATCTGGTAAACTCTTAGTAAAATCTCCTATTTGACTTATTAATGTTGGTATTAGAGATGAGAAAAGTAATATTGTAAATAAAACCATTGCACCATAAACTATTATACAAGAAGCTACTCGAGGTACTTTCTTTCTTTCTAAAAAGTTAACCATCGGTGCACATAACCATGCTAAAATAAAACCTATAAATATTGGAGAAATTACTTTAATTAAATCACATAAGTAACTTAATAATTTCCATTCTTGAATTAGATATGTTGCTAAAAGTACTAAACATACTATAGTCATAAAAAGTGCTATGTTTATTAATTTTCTACCAGTACGTAATATATCATTTAAACTACTAATATCTATTTCTTTATCTTGTTTTTTTCTAAACATATTTATCAATCCTTTCTATATTTTGATTATAACACTATTTATTAATTTTAACTATAGTATGTTATAATTATCGAAAGAGGTGTTTTATTTGAAAACAATTTCTTCTAATACTACTGCTATTTATGAGATTAATAATTCTAAGTTTATAACATTGTTGTATAAAATAAATGATAGTACTGATATTAATTCTATATTGAATCAAGTAAAAGATATGTATCCAAAAGCTACTCATTATTGTTATTGTTATAGAAATATAGATAAGATGAAATCATCAGATGATGGAGAACCTACTGGTACAGCTGGTATTCCTATGCTAAATGTTTTAATAAAAGAAGATATTGTTAATGTCTTAGCTATTACAGTAAGATATTTTGGCGGAATAAAATTAGGTGCTGGTGGTTTAGTAAGAGCTTATACTAAATCTCTTACTATGGCCTTAGAAAAAACTAATTATAAAAATTTAGTGGATGGCTATATCTTAAAAATTTATATTTCATATGAAAATGTAAAACAATTAGACTATATTTTAAAAGATATAACTATTATTAATAAAGAATTTTTGGATAAGGTAATTTATACGATTAAGATAAGTAAAGATGATTTAGAACTAGTAAGTAAATATAATTATGAAATAATAGATGAAGAATTAATTGAATTATAAAAGAAGTTCCATAATGGAGCTTCTTTTAACTTATAAGGGCTTTTAGTTTTTTAATCACCTTCTTTTCTATTCTAGATATGTATGATTGTGATATACCTAATTTTTCGGCAACTTCTTTTTGGGTTAATTCTTCATGTCCCATTAATCCATATCTTAGTATCATAATATCGCGATCTCGAGGATTTAAGTTTAATACTTCATTGAGCATTACTTTTTTATCATTTTCTTCTTCTATACCTCTAGTTACAATATCTTTTTCTGTTCCAAGAACATCTTCAAGATGTAATTCATTTCCTTCTGAATCAAATGATAGTGAAGCATCAAATGATACTTCTGTTTTTAATTTCTTTATTTTTCTTAAGTGCATCAATATTTCATTATCAATACAACGAGATGCATAAGTTGCTAACTTAATATTTTTCCCCTTAGAAAATGTATTAATTCCCTTTATTAATCCAATAGTACCAATACTTACTAAATCTTCTAAATCAACTCCAGTATTTTCATATTTTTTAGCAAGAAAGACTACTAATCTTAAATTATGTTCTATTAATATATTTTTAGCTTCCTCATCTCCACTATCTTTTAAATCTACATAATAATCTTCCATTTCTTTTGATAAAGGTTCAGGTAAAATATCACTACTTCCAATAAAAAAAATATATTTTCTAAAGAAATTTTTTATAAAAATAAATAGCTTTTTCATATAGCCTCCACTAATGTATTTGGTAATATACAGCGACATCCACATAAATTTAATTTTTCATTACATATTCCTATTAGATAATTATTTAGTTCTTTATTATTAACAAGTAATTTATCTGGTTTAAAACAATTAATTATTCCTGATGAATTTAGAGCTTTAAATGGTACTAATATTGGTTTATCTATTGAAAATTGATAATCTATTAAAATTACACTTCTTTTAAAATATGGATCTTTTAGGCAATTTCCAGTGTCAATCAGACCATAAGTTTTAATTATATTATTTTTATATCTTATTTCTACTAAATATTTATTTAAATTAGCTTTTTTATTTTTAATAGAATCATTAACAAATATAAATATAATGATTGGACTTAGTATAAGCAAAACAATATAATTTAAATAATAACTTTTATTTGTATAATCAAAATTTAAATCTAATAAATATAGACTTCCTCCTAAGATAATACTAATAATATAAAAATACATTATATTCTTTAATAAATCTCTAAATCCAAATGTTACTATTATCATGAAAATACTTATTAAGATTTTTAGAAAAAAAAGTAAAGTATTAGATTGTATAAATAGTAATAGTATTGATATTGAACCACTAAGTGCTCCTAATAGAAATCTATGTACTTTTATTTTTTTCTTTAATATTTTAGCAGTACCCAATAAGATAGTTAAATCTAAAATATAATTAATTAGAAAATATAAATCTATGTAAATTTTCATCTTATCACCAATTAAAGATTACAATAAAAAAAGCGATGAATTTGTCGCTTTTTTGGATTATATTTTCTTTTTATGAATAAATATTTTAATTATGTATGATAAGAATATTATCATTAGTATTACAAAACACCAATCAAGTATTAATGTTATTTGTCCATCAGTATATTTATCTATGATTGCGAAAATACTTGCTGGGAAATATTTGGCTATTATACTACTTACATCTTTTAAAGGAATATTTGATCTTATAAAGAATAATATTCTTAAAAATATATCTACAATAGCCATAAAAAATACAAATGATGAAAATCTTTTAAAGAACATTACTACAATTAATATCATAATGATTAATATTATTAAATCTATATACACACTATCAACTCCTACTATATTAATTTTAAATCAATTAATTAATAAAGACAAGTATTGACAATTAAAAAGAGGAGATTATTCGACCTCCTCTAACATTGTGGTTAAGAATATACCATAACCTTTCGATGTATCATTTACTATTACGTAATTTACTACTCCAATCATTTTATTATTTTGCATAATTGGAGATCCACTCATACCTTGAATTACTCCACCAGTTTTATCTAGTAATGTTTTATCAGTTATTTCAAATAAAATATTTTTTGTGTCACTATTTTTATCAATATTTTCTATATTTACTTGGAATTCTTCAATATCTGTTTCATTTATAACAGTTCTTATGTAAGCTTCTCCTAATTGTATTTCATTGGGAGTTCCAACACTTACATATTCACGATTACTAGTATCTCCTTTATAATTACCATAAATACCAGTAGTATCATTATTAGTAATTATTCCGGTTATTTCACTTCTATCATAAGATGCATTTTTTTCACCAGCAGATCCATCATAACTTTTTATGATATTATCAACTTTAGCATCATAAATTTCTCCTTCACTTATTTCAAATTTTTCTTTTGTATTATTTTCCATTATTTCGTGACCGAGTCCACCGAACTTATTATCTTCTAAGATAAATGAAAGAGTTCCTAATCCATTAATTTGATCTTTGACGTATAATCCAGTTTTTAGGGAGTTATCTGAATTTACTAGATTCATTTCGATATTTTTTTCTTTACCATTTCTAACGATAGTAAATTTAACTTTATCACGACTATATTGATTTAATTCCGCCATCATTGATGAAATATCATGTATTTGTTTATTGTTTATCTTAGTAATAGTATCTCCAATTTTAAAACCACTATCTTTACCAATTAGTTGATTATTTACTTTATAAAATCCTACTACTAAAACTCCTTTTGAGTGGACTTCAATTCCTATAGTTTCTCCTCCGGGAATTACTTTATCATATGCTAAAACATAAATAGGACATAGAAAAAATAGTAAAGATATCAAATATATCCTTATTTTTTTCATTTCAAAACCACCTAAAATTATTGTAGCCAAAATTGAAAAAAATATTCATTTATTACTTTACACAATAGTTGACAATAGATTATTTTTTAAGTATATTTATAATAAGAAGGTGTATAATATGAATGATAGAAATTTAGCAAATAATGATTATGATGAGATAGATATTCCAAGTTTTGTTAAAAAGACAAATTATGATGATTTAGTTAAAAAAAGTACTAATGGTAAAGCAACTAGAGCTGTTCCTAAAAAAGTTATGAAAGTTAATAAAAAGCATGTTAAAACTGCTTTAGCTACGTTATGTTGTACTTGTGTTCTAATTGGAAGTGTTGCAGCAAATGGTATTAATGCCTTAAGAAAAGGATTAAATGATTCATTTGAGATTGGGGATGCTATCTTAGATTATAAAGCCGAAGCAATAAATGAAAATACCTATCGTGTAAATAATGGTCAAAATTATGCATATCATTATGACCAAATTGCTGAACATGTTAAAACTGATGAAGATGTTTATCTTCTTTATAGATCTATTGGAGAATATCAAGCTAACTTAGTCTTAGAATATGTTGATAATATTGATAATATTGATTCATTTATAGAAAAACACCATTATAAAGACAAAGATGAATGGATTAAGGAATCTAATCAAAAGATTTTACTTCAAAATGATATTTTAAATAAGCAAAGAGAATTAGATAGAATGCAGGCAGATTATGAAGCTTCTAATAAAGATATAGATAATAATGAATTAGGAGGTAAATAATCATGAGAGAAGTTGAAATATATACAATAGATGATCAAGAATATATGTTATTAGATAAAATTACTAAAAATAATGATACTTATCTTTATTTTTCTAGTATTACTGAAGGTAATAATTATATTATTCGCAAGTTAGATAAAAATGATTCTAATATAATGATTCCTCTAGATTCAGAAGAAGAAGTAAAGAAAGCAATATTATTACTTACTAATAAAAATTTGGATGTATAAAAATTAAAATTTGATTCTAAAAAATAAAAAATGCAAGTAAAACTTGCATTTTTTTATGACTATTTAGCTTTTCCAAACAGGTGGAGTTACTTTACTTTCTACGTTAGTATTAAAATCATAATGTAGAGTAGCAGAAACATTGTCTACATTCCATTTAGATAAATCTAACTTGTAATCTGCATTTAAGCCTGCATTAGAAAACATATTATGCATATCTATTACATTATTAGTATCCCACAAATTTATGTTGCCTACATGCCATGTTGTTGCATTATAACCACTATCATCATGACCATAACAGCTATCAAAAGAGCATTACCGGAGTTATCCTTTAAACTGTTAAACACTTTTCCTTTCTTAAATTTGTATAGCATATAAAATCCTCCATTCACATTACTTGAAGAGCTTGTTGGCATCGCCTACACCCTTAGCAAACTCT
>CANQCQ010000059.1 GCA_947589725.1 uncultured Bacilli bacterium
CTTTTATGGAGGAGGTTCCACTGTACTTGCTGGCGGCGGTGGAGGAGGCTCTGGTTACATCAGAAATAAACTATTAATAGATAAAGTAATGTATTGTTATGATTGTGATGAATCAGATGCCGAAGACACTAAAACAATTTCGACTAAACAAGTATCAGAAGAACCTATCAGTACTTATGCAAAAGAAGGAAATGGCTATGCTAAAATTACATTTTTAGGATAATAAGTTTTATTAAGTTATATTTCAAATATAACTTTTTTTAATCTTTTAATTATAAAAAAAATAATGTATACTAAAAATAGTATAAGATGATAGGGGTGTTAATATGATTATTAGAAAGCCTTATGCCTTTTTAATTAAGAACTTTAAAAAAATACATATTGCTTTATTAGCTTTTGCAATATTTATATATTTTAAAAGTACTCAAACTTATTCATTTGTAAGAGAATTCATTAGCCTAGCATCTTATGATAGTTATAATGAACCTATTAGTAGATATATAACAGTCTTTAGTTTTCTACTATTAATTATTTTAATATTAGTAAGTGGAGCTTTATTATTGTTACTAAGACGAAAAGATAAACCTTGGAAATTATATTTAGTTCCAATTATCCAATATACAATTATATTTGTATCTTTCATGACTATTAGAAGATATTTTAATACTTATACAGGAATAGAACCTACAACATCTCTTCGTGCATGGAGAGATATACTTCTAATATCTCAATTTTTTCAATTAGCAGTAATTATCATCTTTTTAATAAGAATTTTTGGTATAGATTTAAATAAATTTAATTTTAAATTAGATGAAGAATATCTTGAATTAGAACAAAGAAGAATTAGAAATTAATATTAATATAGATAAAGATTCTTTTAAAAGATTATATAAAAAGTTTATAAGAAATCTAAATTATTTTTATCAAGAACATAAACTTTTATGTAAAATTGTTATTGTAATTGTTATATTAATTATTGGTAAAAATACAGTTAGTTATATTATGTCTCATCATTCATATAAACAAGGTGATTCATTTAATATAAATGGTTATACTGTTAAGATTAATAATAGTTATTATTCTGATAAGTCTTATAATGGTACACAAGTATCAAATAAAAGTGGCTTTGTAATTATAGATATTTCTATTACTAATAATGCAACATCATCTAGAAAAGTTGATTTAAATAAATATCATGTTATAAATGGAATAAATAACTATACTCCTACAGAAAAAACTTATGAAACTGAATTTAAAGATTTAGGTAAATCTTATGATAGTGTTACTTTAAAAAGTGAAGAAAAGAAAGAGTTCTTATTAATATTTAAAGTTGATAAAAAATTATCTAAAAATAGATTTGTTTTATATTATCAAGAGTTAAATGGAAATACTGAATATTTAAGAAAGATTAAGTTAAAGATTAATGATTTATCAAAGATAAATACTAAAGCTAATTTAAAATTAGGACAAACTTTAGAACTAGTTATTAATGGTGAAGAAGAGAATATAAATTTTGAAGATTATAAAATTTTAGATGCTTTTACTTATGAGTATAAGATTTGTAAGACTAGTGATTGTGATAAAACAGATTCTACTTATATAGCTCCAGCTGGTTATAAAGCTTTAGTAATTACTTTTAGTTCAGATACTTATGAGGGTAATGATTTATCAGAGTTTTCTAAAGATTATGGCAAGATAGTATATAAAAATTCTAAGGGAAAAGAAGTAAAAGAAAATATAAAAAATGCTTTGAATAGAGGTTATTATGGTAAATTTTTATATTTTACTATTCCTGAAGAAGCAGCACAATCAGATTATATTAATTTAGAGTTTACAGTAAGAAATAATAAATATATCTATAAAATTAAATAAAAATAAGTTATAATTAAATAAAGAACATAAGGGGAGATAATTATGATTAAAAAGATGTTAACTAATAAGAATCTAGTTACTGTTCTAATGATTATAGTTTTAATTGGAATATTATTCTTTTTCTATACAAAAAGGGTAAATGACTCTATTAATCCTATATCTGTTCCATATGCTAAAAAACAAATAGCAGCTGGTAATCCAATTACAAGTGATATGGTAGGTACAACACAAGTACCACCATCTATGATTGTTGGAGATGTATATACTAATATATCAGATGTTGTAGGTAAATATTCTAATGCAGATACAATAATTCCAAAAGGAAGTTTATTTTATCATAGAAATGTTGTAGAAAAAGAAGAATTACCTGCAAATATTATATTAGATTATCCAGAAGGCTATGTTTTATATAACTTAACAGTAAGTACTGAATCAACCTATGGAAATTCTATGTATCCTGGAAATTATATAGATATATATTTAAAAGCTAGAACAAAAGAGATTAATGGAATAACTTCTGATCAAAGAAAAGTAGTTTTAGGTAAATTTATATCAAATGTTCAAATAATAGCTGTTAAAGATTCTGAAGGAAAACCTGTATTTAAAGATTTAGAAGATAAAAGACAACCTGCTATGATAGTCTTTGCAGTTCCAGAAGAATATTTTATCTTATTAAAGAAAGTTGAATATTTAAGAACTTATGAATCAGAATTGATACCAGTTCCAACTAATGAAAGTTTAAAAGATGAACCTAGTGATATTAACATAAGTAGCGAATCATTAAAAAATTGGGTAAATGAAGTTACTGTATGGACAGAATAAAAATTAGTACCAAGTAATTGGTACTTTTATTGTTTTTATAAATTGCCTATAGTTTAATTGACTTTTTACTAATTCATGATAAAATTAATTATAGATAAAATAATAGGATAGAAAGGAAAAAATAATATGAGTGAAAATGTAAATAAAGAAGAAATAAGTTCTCAAAATAAAGTAGAAAACACTCAAACTTTAAGTGACAATAAAAAATTAAATAGAACAATTAAAACATTTTCTATTATTTTTATAGTAGTAGCTTTAATTTGGGTTTTTATTTTAAATCCTTATATTACTTTTAAAAGTAATGAGAAAAAGTTAACAGAAGCTGGAAAAAGATTTTTTGAAACTTATTCACAAGAGATGCCAACAGGAGAAAGAGTTGGTGAAGTAACTCTTCAAGAATTATATGAAAAGGGTTTAGTTGATTCAGATTTTTACGTTCCTTTTAGCTTGTTAAATAAGAAGACTTGTTCAGTAACAGAAAGTTGGGTAAAAGTAAAAAGACAAGATGGAGAATATAAATATTATACGTTTTTAAAATGTGGAATATTAGGTTCTCATGTAGATCATAAAGGTCCAAAGATTGTATTAAATGACAAAGAAGAAATTACAGTATCTTTAGGAGAGAACTTTAAAGATCCTGGAATTAAGAGTATAAAAGATTTATCTGATGGAGAAATTGATGTAAAAGAAGCAACTATTAAAGGTGAAGTAGATACATCTAAAGTTGGAAAATATGAAATAAGCTATGTAGCATTTGATAAATTAAAAAATAGAACAGAAGTAAAAAGAACAGTAAATGTAGTTCAAGAATTAAATAAAACAGTAAAAAAAGCAACAGATAATAAAGAATATTATAGTGGAGTAGATCCAAACAATTATATATATTTTTCTGGAATGCTATTTAGAATAGTTGATTTAGATGATAATAATGTAAGGATTGTAGCAGAAAGAGATATAAGTAATGTAAATTATGATGGTATAGATTCTTGGTTAAATTATTATTATGACCATATTAATGAAGAATCTAAAAAATTGATAGTAAAGAATAAATATTGTAAGATGAATCTTGATGAATCAAAACTAAGTATTAACAAATGTAATAACTATACAAAAGAATTAAATGTTTATATTCCTTCAGTTATTGATGTTAATAAAGCTCAAACAGATGAAGGAAACTATTTAAAACCAGAAACTATGTCTTGGCTTGCAGATACTAAAGATAAAAATTCAAGTTATTTAACAAGAAATATTTTCTATAATGAATATAAAGATAGAAGCTTTGTTGCTTATAATAATATATATAATTTTGGAGTAAGACCAATTTTAACAATTAAAGGAGATGTATTAATTACTACTGGTAATGGTACAGAAGATAATCCTTATGAAATAGGAGATTTTAAAACTGCTAAAGCATCAGATAAAGTTAATACAAGACAAAGTGGTGAATATCTTGAAATAAGTGGAAAGCTATGGCAAATAGTTGATAAAAGTGATGATGGAGCAACAAAAGTTATTGCTGATTTCTCATTATCAAAAGACTTTAACTATTTAAAAATATATTATGATGATGAACTAAAAGATCATATTTATAATCCAAAAATAAAGAATAATGTTGGTTATCAAATAAATAACTTATCAAGTCAATATATAGATACAAAATATTTTGTTAAACATTTAATAGAAGTTCCTATATATAAAGATAATGCAATGTATGGAAAAGAAATAGATACTAAAACTTATAAAACAACAATATTTGCTCCTAATATGTATGAAATGTATTCAGCTGATAGTGGTAGTCAATTATTAAGATCATATTGGACTATTAATTCATCTAAAGATAGAAACTTGAAGTATGGTGTATCTGATATTGGTGTAGTAATGTATGGAGAATTAACACAAACTCAAGAATTTGGTATAAGACCTACTGCATTTCTTGATAAAGGATGTATAATAGTAAGTGGTAAAGGTACAAAAACAGATCCTTACAAAATAGATAAGTAGGTGAATAGATGTCTGTCAGTAAGAAAGCAAAAAAAGAAAATAAAGCAGTAATAAAAATTGCTATACTAATATTAATTTTACTTATACTTGGAGGATTTAGAATTATTTTAAATTATAATAGTGTTAGAATAAGTTCAAGAGTAAACAAGATAAAAGAATTTAAAAAAGAGGAACCTAATTATAACATAAGCGGATGGCTAAGAATTCCAAGAACTAATATTGATTATCCAGTCTTAAAAGATTTTGATAAAATAGTAGATGATGATGGTACAAGAATGGATTATTTATGGGAAAATGGAAAACTAGAAAAACTTAATAATATGAACTTTATAATAGGACATAATGTTATGAATTTATCCGCAAATCCATTAAAAGTAAATAAAGATCATGTAAGATTTGAACAACTTATGAGTTTTACTTATCTAGATTTTGCAAAGAAAAATCAATACATACAATTTACTATTGATGGAAAAGATTATTTATTTAAGATATTTTCAGTATCATACCCTAAAAAAGAAGATGTAATTTCTTATAACCAAGATGATTTTACTTCTGATGAGGTAAAAGAAAAAATAAAAGCTTCATTAGAAAATAGCATTTATAATTATGATGTTGATGTAAATGAAAAAGATAAAATAATATCATTAATTACATGTACAAGAATGTTTAGTTTAGAAAGAGAATTTGAAGTAGATGCTAGACTACTTAGAAAAAATGAAAGAGCTAAGAGCTATAAGGTTACTAAATCTAAAAAGTATGATGAAGTACAATATCAGATGAAAGGAGGAAATAAGGAAGATGAAAAGATGTAAAAAATTAATTATTACCATTTCATTGTTATTAGCAATAGTTTTAGTAAATACTGGAATACATTCTGTATTTGCTGCTAATGTTGATTATTCAAAAACATGTATATCTGATGGTAGTACAAATGATGTTAATAATATCTATAAGTTAGATGTTGAACCTGATATTGCTGGAGGAAAGTTTACTTTAAAAGTAAGTAAGGGTGAATTTAAAATAGTTGCCATTGAAGAAGGAATTTATTATGAAGATGATGGCAATTTTACTCCACAAGGATTAGAACATTTAGAAACTGATCCTTCTCAACTTATTAATAATGTAATTATTTCTAAAAGTAATAGTCTAGATATTAAAGTAAAAAACTATGAAGGAAGTAATTCTATTAATGGTGGAAAAAAAGCAATCAGAGTAACGGTTGAATTAGCTAAGACTGATAATTATTGTCAATCAAGAGAAGACTTTAATAAAGCCGCAACAACTAATTCTAAAAGAGGAATGTTTACTGGTTACTTCTATATTAATTTAGTTAATTTTAATGATACATCTCCTGCTAAAGTAGAAAATACTAATTATAATATGGATGCATGTAGAGCTATAAGAGATGGAGTAAATTACAATAATGTAATAGATTCATTAGTATGGTCACACTATGATAGAAATAGTGCATCTTATTATAGTACTTTAGTTGGATTCTGTTATAACTCTGGAGCAGTTGATTATAATTTTGAAGAAAAACAAATATTGAGTATGGTAACAGCTGCTATTCAAAGTGA
>CANQCQ010000060.1 GCA_947589725.1 uncultured Bacilli bacterium
AATTTATCTTATCTTCATAACTTAATTTACTCATATAAAAACCTCATTCCTTTGTCCAAGAAATGGGGTTCATATCATAATTGATGCCAATTCCAATTAAAAGACATCATTAATGATTGTTTTTTACTTTAATTTATTTTTCATAACTATATTTGAATTTATGGATTTCTAAACACTTATTAGATTTATCATATTTCATTGCATATATTTCATAATCTCCTGAATTTTCTGGTATAGTATTATATTCATTTGTTGTTTTATTATAAATAGAATAATAGGCATCCTTGTCTGAGAAAAGTGTTGATGGAATAAATATTTTTAATTGTGACTTTATTTTTTCACTTAGAATCCATTTTTCATTATTTTCAATACTTTTTTCTAGGCTTTCTACATTTTCATTATCATAATAGGCATTTATAATTGTATATTCAGTTTTATCTTCATCAAAATATGTGCCCCAATCTTGAATTTCAAGATCTCCATTTTCAGGAAGATTAGCAGCAATTATATTTCTATAAGCATCTATTTGCTTATAGTCTTCTGAAAAAGTAGGAAATAGGCAAAACGCACCATAAATTAATAATATAAAACTAACAATTATTCCAGCAACTATATTTTTAGTACACTTAAAGCCTGCCCTTTTATATTTAAATCCAAGGATGATTGACAATATAGGTATTGGTAACCAACACCAAAGTATCCACATGTTTTTAACAAAATCAAAACCATGTTGAGGTATTATTTTATTTATTAATGTAGTAGAATATAAAGATATCCAGATAGTAGCTATTGTTAAAATAAATAAAAGAAGCATACCACCTTGTATTAATCTTGGTTTATCATATTTTTTTGTTTCTTTAAACTTTATAGGATCCCCAAGTTGATTTTCTAAATCACTAAATTTATCTCTAATAAAACTTATTAATTCAAGGCTACATCTATTTTTTTGAATAATAATTATCATATTTTTTATTTTATTTTTTAAATAAAAATTAGTATCTGTTTCTATACATCTTTCAATATCTGAATAATTTATTTTATAAGTTGTAGTTTCTGTTTCTCTTATAAAATAATCTTCATAAAATTCAGTATGTATATTAGTATCTACTCTACCTTTTTTTTGAGCATAATTAAATGATTTTTCGGCTAAATCTTCGATTCTAAATTTATATATTAACATTAAACTTACTTGATAAACGGTAAAGAAAACTAAAGTATTTGTAGTATTTAAAGTTAAAATAGCTATAGTTGCTGATAAGACGAAATTTATTATTGTTCCCCATAATACATATGGCCAATATAATTGAGGAAAATATTTAGCCATTCTTTTATATTCATAAGAATCTAGCTCACTTTCACATGAATATAAAATCTTTTCTTCTTTTTTGTTATCTTTCAAATAAACCACCTCTTATATTAATATCTTAAACTAATTATAACATAAACTTTAATCTATCATAATCCAATTTATTATTTCATATAATTTATCAATATTATAGGAAAGGATTATACAATAGAAATTGTTATGAATAAAATCGTGTTAGAAAAAGAAGCATTAGAAGTTGCGAAAAATAGTTCAGTTTTACCTTTAATTTATATGTTACCTGTAAAGGAAGGTAGAGATATATTAGAAAACTTGCAAAACTCTTATGTTTATAAATATCCTTGTACAATTGATTTAACTAAAGTAACTACTAACTATGGAACTATTAATGTTTATATAGTTAAAGGAAATAATAGTATAGAATATAAAAATATAATTTTTTATATTCATGGAGGAGGATGGACTTTTGGAAGTTTTCATACTCATGAAAAATTAGTAAGAGAACTAGCTTATAGAACAAATTCTATATTAATATTTCCAGAATATACAAGATCTCCTGAGGCAAAATTTCCTATTGCGATAGAACAATGCTATACAGTTTTAAATGAAATTCCTAATATTTTAATCAATAATAATATAAATATTTGTAGTTATAATTTAATTGTTGGTGGTGATAGTGTTGGTGGAAATATGGCTATTGCTTTATCAATACTTTCAAAATATAACGGACCTAAAATAAATAAATTGCTACTTTATTATCCAGTTACAGATGATAATTTTAATAATTTTTCTTATCAAAGATTTGCTAATGATTATTACTTATATAAAGATGGTATGAAATGGTTTTGGAACAATTATGAACCAAATATTAAAAGAAGAAGTAATATTTTAGCAACACCTTTAAAAGCAAATATTGAACAGCTTAATAATTTACCACAAACATTAATTATCAATGGAGAAGCTGACGTCTTAAGAGATGAAGGTATAGCTTTTGCAAATAAATTAAGGCAAGCAGGCAATGATGTTACTTCTATTATATTTGAAGGAATGATTCATGACTTTGTTATGTTAAATAGTCTTGATCAAACTAATGCTTGTAGAGCTGCTATGGACATATCTACTGATTGGATAAACAAATAATAAATTTATGTAATATATCAGAATATTAAAAAAATCATCCTAATTTTTATTTTTATAAAATTTATAGGATGATTAATTTTTTAAATTTTTATTAGGAATTAAATTATTATTCTATATAAAAATTCTATTTACACCTACTATCTTGTATTAGATGTAGGTATTTTTATAATTTGACCTATAGATATAAAATTGTTTGTTAAATTATTTAAAGATTTAATACTATCTACAGAAACATTATATTTTTTTGCTATAGAATATAAAGTATCACCATTTACTACAACATAATTAATATAATTATTACTTTCATTACTTGGAATCATTAGAACTTGTCCTATGGTTAATGTATTACTTGTTAAATTATTTATTCTTTTTATTTCATCTACTGTTGTATTAAATTTTCTTGCGATACTATATAGAGTATCTCCTCTAGATACAATATAACTATTAGAATTATTATTTGAATTATATGAAGGAACTTTTAAATTTTGACCTAGCACTATTGTGTTATTAGCTAAATTATTTAATGACTTAATATTGTCTACAGTTGTGTTAAATTTTCTTGCAATACTATATAGAGTATCACCTCTAGATACTGTATAAATTTGGTAAGAATTATCTTCACTATTATCTAAATCTACATCTAAATCTTTTGCACAATCACTTAAATTGCCATATAACATATCAATTAAATTCATAGTTTGTTGAGTTACTTCTCCATTTGGAGTTAAATCATTATTCAATTGAAACCTTTTAATAGCATTTTCTGTTTCTAAATTATATATTCCATTTATAGGACCTGTATAATATAATAAAACTTTTAACTTTTGCTGAACATCTTTTATATCTGTACTAATTGGGGGATTAGTTAAAATAACATATCTTTCATTTCTATTTACTGCTTCTTCAGTATAATTATTAAGCATTGTCCAAGTTAGCCTATCTACAACACCATTATCTTCTAATCCAACTTCTTTTTGAAATTCTTTTACACCAATTTCTGTGGAAAGACCAAAATTTCCATTTATAATGGCATTGAATAGACCTATCTTTTTTAATTTTTGTTGAAGAATTATAACATTATCTCCTTTACTTCCTAATTTTAATGTTTCATACATTAAGACTTCACCTCAATTAATAATATTCAAAATATTTTATTAATATAATTAAATGAGGTGAATTATGAGTAAAGGTTATTTATTAATAAATGTATATGGTGAAGTAATAGCTAATCCTATAAATGAAGCAAATATTACTATATTGAAAGATAATAATGAAATATATAGTACAACTACTAATATTAATGGACAAACAGATTTAATTTCTCTAGATACTGTTAGTGATGCTTATTCAGAAAATAATCAAGATGAAGTTAGGCCTTATGAAACTTATGATGTAATAGTAACATCTTTAGGTATGACTCCAACTAGAATTAATGGTGTACAAATATTTGACAATGTAGTATCTATACAAAATATTTATCTTACATCATTAGATACAAATCAAAATGAAGAAATAGTAAATATTGATCCAAACAATTTATGGGAAAACAATAATGAATTAATGAAGAATGTTGAAATTCCTAATAATAATGGAATAGCTACTGCAATTTTAAAACAGGTAGTTATTCCTCAAAACATAATAGTTCATGATGGAATTCCTAGTAATAGTACAGCTCCTAATTATACAGTACCTTTTATAGATTATATAAAAAATGTTGCGAGCAGTGAAATTTATAGTACTTGGCCTGAGGAAACAATCAAGGCTAATGTTTTAGCAATTATTTCTTTTACTTTAAATAGAATTTATACAGAGTGGTATCTTTCGAGAGGTTATGATTTTACTATTACTTCTAGTAGTTCTTATGATCAAAAATATTCTAGAAATGGAACAATTTTTGAACCTATTTCTAGAGTAGTAGATGATATTTTTAATAATTATATAAGATATGGAATTAGAATGGAACCATATCTTTCTCCATACCGTAGTGAGACATCTACTAGTGGTATATTAAGTCAATGGGGATCAAAAGATTTGGGTGATCAAGGATATGATGCTTTACAAATATTGAGATATTATTACGGAAATAATATTAATATATACGAAGCTGAACTATTATCAACGGGAGAATATCCTTATTCTTATTCTAAAACTCTTAGAGTTGGTGATTGCAGTAGTGATGTTTATTTACTACAAACTGCTCTTAACTATATTCACGGTAGCTTTCCTGGAATTCCTTTAATAGAAAATCCTTCTGGATATTATAATGAAGCTACACAAAATTCAGTAAAAACATTCCAACAAGTATTTTCTTTGCCACAAACTGGAGAAGTAAATTTAGAAACTTGGTATAAAATATCTTATATATTAACTGCAGTTAAAGAATTAACAGAAACTAATTTTAAATAAAAAATGATTATCAATATAGAGTTTTAAATAAAGAGTAGACAAATTTATGTTTACTTTTTATTAAACTCTTATAAATAATCATCTTTTTTTATCTTAATCTAAGAGAATTAAGTACAACTGTTAAACTACTTAAAGTCATCGCTAAAGATGCTAGCATAGGAGATAGTGTGATATGGAATGGCTCTAAGATACCTATTGCTATAGGAATCATTATAATATTATAAATAAAAGCCCAAAATAAATTTTCTTTTATAATCTTTATTGTTTTTTTACTTATATTTATAAGATCCACTACTTTATTTAAATCATCATTCATTAAAATAATATCTGAGGAATTAGCAGCTATATCTGTACCACCATTAATACTAGTTCCAATATCAGCTGATGCTAAAGAAGGAGCATCATTTATTCCATCTCCAATCATCATAACTTTATGATTTTCTTTTAATTTAGAAATTATTCTTTCTTTATCCTTTGGTAAAAGATTAGCATGTACTTCATCTATTTCTAATGAAGAGGCAATAATCTTAGCTGTTACTTCATTATCTCCTGATAACATAATAATTTTTTTATTTAATCTTTTTAATTTAGATATAGCCTCATAAGCAGTAGTTTTTATAGTATCTTTTACTCCTATTAAAGCAATTATTTTATTCTCTTCTATTACATAGACTATGCTATTTCCTTTTTGAGAAAGTTCTTGTTCAATATTTTTATAATTATTTGTTATATCTAAATTTTTAAATAATTTATTATTTCCTAAATAATATTTAATATTATTTACTTTCCCTTCTATTCCAACTCCTTCTATATTTTTAAAATTAGTTACTTCTTTTAATTCCAAATTGTTTTGATTAGAATAATTTTTAAAGGCAACAGAAATAGGATGAGAAGATGCTTGCTCAATAGATGATACTATTTCTAGTAATTGATTATCTTCTAAATTAGAATAATTATATATTTTAGATATAGATAATTTACCATTAGTTAAAGTACCTGTTTTATCAAAAATAATAGTATCTATTTTATTAGCTATTTCTAGTGAAGAGCTTTGTTTTATTAAAATATTTTCTTTTGCACATTTTCCTACTGAAACAACAATTGATAAAGGAGTAGCTAGTCCTAAAGCACAAGGACATGATACTACTAGTACTGTTACAAATTTAATTAAAGATGAATTAACATTTCCTGTTAGTATTAGATTTATTATTAATGTTATTATTGCGATAATAATTACTATTGGTACAAAATATGATGATACTACATCGGCTATTCTTGCGATAGGAGCTTTTGAATTGGCTGCTTCTACTACTAACCTAACTATTTCTGAAATAGTTGAATCCGGTCCGATATGTTCGGCTTTATATTCTATGTAGCCATCTATATTTA
>CANQCQ010000061.1 GCA_947589725.1 uncultured Bacilli bacterium
AATTAGGTATTAGTGAAAAAACGGTTAGAAATCATGTATCTAATGTTATTCAAAAATTAGGTGCTAGTAGCAGAAGTGGTGCACTTCTTGAACTTATTAAATTAAATGAATTCTCTATACATTAGCGTACTAAATAGTGCGTTTTTTTCATATAAATAAATGGGTGACTTGTATGATTAGAAGAAAAGCTATTAGAAAAATATTTGTAACTACTTTATCATTATTTATAATTTTAGTTGTATGTACTATTACTAATGTTAATAAAAATAATTCTTTAAAAGTAAATTTAGAATTAGAAGATGTTACTGGAATTACTAATGGAGGAGTTTATTTACTAAACAAAGATGGATATTTAGTTAGAAAAAAAATATTTATTGATAGTGAAGATATTAATGAAAGAATAAGAAAATGTATTAATTATTTAAAAATAAGTAATAATTCTAAATATTCTTCTAATTTATCTGGAATAATACCTAGTACTTGTAATCTTTTAAGTGTTTTGTATGATGAAGGATATGTTACATTAAATTTTAGTAGCAGTTTTTTTGATGTTGATAATATTGATATAGCTGTATCTTCAATAGTTCATAGTTTGTTTGATTTGGGTAATATAAAGGGTGTAACTATACTTGTAGAGGATGATTATATTGAAGGATATCCTAAAATTATTGATAAAAGTATAGATATTAATAAAGAATCTTTTATTACAAGTCGTGATGATATTACTAAAGTAGTAGTTTATTATTTATTAAATGATGATGAAGAAACATATTATGTACCTGTTACTAAATATTTAAATGATTCACGTGAAAAAATAAATATTATAGTAGATGAAATGGTTGGTAATACATCAACAGACTTAATAAGTTTGGTTAATAGTAATATTGAACTTATTAATTCAAGAGAAGATAATGATACTTTAATTTTAAATTTTAATAATTATTTATTTGATAGTAATGATGAAGTATTAGAGGAGGTACTTTATTGTCTCTCTTATTCTGTTTTTGATAATTATGATGTATCAATGGTTATGCTTGAGGTTAATGGTAAAAATATTAAGACGATAGAACGCGATAAAATATAATTTTATATCTAAAAAGTACTTGAAATATAAGTACTTTTATTATATAATCTTATTTGTCAGTTGAATATGTCTACGTAGCTCAGCTGGATAGAGCAATCGCCTTCTAAGCGATCGGTCAGGCGTTCGAGTCGCCTCGTGGACACCATTTTTAAAGATAATCGGTACATGTGGTATCGATTTTTTTTGCCTTAAACTAATTTTATATTGATAAAAATAACAAAAAGTATTGCAAAAAAAATAGATATTAATATAATTAAATCATGAAAAGTCTGGTTTTTATTTATTCTTTTGACTTTTTATAAAGCATGTGTTATAATATGTAGCACATAAGTGATTATGTAATTGGTTGCTTTGTGAAGATAATTCGATGGACATGTTAGTCAACCAAAAATATTCATCTATGGGTAGCATTGTGACGCTGATGGCTAGGGACATGTTAGTCTACTCTTTGTTAAGAGGGGAACTTTAGGTTCTCCTTTTATAGTTCTGGAGGTAAGCATGAAAAATAATTTTGTTGATGGTACTCTTTGCCATATTAATTTTAAAGGAAATATGGGTTTTGAAATAAATAATATTAATTTGGGTGTATTATATAACATTCCCAGTATAGATAATTTGGCATTATGTATACCGTTGACAAGTCCAAAATTAAAACACTTTAAGAGTGAAAAGGCATATAATGAAAGAAATTACAATGAAACTAAGCACTTTAGTTGGCAATATCTCAAACAAACTGATTCCATTGCTTTGTTAGAACAAGTTAAAATCATATCAAAGCTAAGAATCAAAAATTATTATGAAAATCAAGATAGAAAAATAGTTGTATTAGATTAACATACCCAAAACTTACTAAAAGAAAAATTAATATCATATTTTAATAAAATTTTGTATAAAAATAAAAATTAAAAACATAATGTATGATAGATAGCATTATGAAAACATTTATTGTTGATGGATATGTAAGTCTATCCGTGAGAGTTAGAGGCTCTCTTTTTTTATAAATACATATATAAATTTGGAAAAGTTATTCTTAAATTATTCCAAAGTTAGTATAATTAGTGGAAAAATTGTAGTAAAAAATAAAAAAATACGATATTATTTGATTACAAAAGTACTTATATATCCCTTCATGTAAAAATGATAATTGATACATATGGTATCGATTTTTTTGCCTTAAACTAATGTTGCATCTAAAATATATGTGATTTATAATAAAAGTGTTTATTAAAAGACGGTGATATATTATGGATAGAAGAATTAAATATACTAAAACTGTTATTAAGGATACATTTTTATCTTTATTAAAGGAAAAAGAAATTAATAAGATTACTGTAAGTGAAATATGTAAAATTGCAGACATCAATAGAGCTACTTTTTATAGATATTATTTAGATATTTATGACTTACTTAATAAAATTGAAGATGAGTTTGTTGAAGAAATAAAGAGTGCTTCTTCAAGCGAAGATGAATATTCTGTTGCTAGCTTTTCTAAGAATTTATTAGAAGTATTTTTAGAAAATAAAGATTTAGTAACAATATTATTTAATACGATGAATAATCTTTATTTTTTAAATGATATTTTGGATCTTGTATATCAAAAGTGTAAAGAAAAATGGGAAAAGGATTTAGTTAATATTAGTTCTGAAAGCATTGAGTATGCATCGGTTTTTATTTTTAATGGTGCTTTAGGGGTTGTAAATTATTGGGTAAAGAATGGCTTTACTAAAAGTGTTGATGAAATAGCTAACATAATAGAAAAATTAAGTTATTATGGAATTAAAAAATATATTTATAATATAAAATAATAATTAATTATGGTAAAAATCACGTTTTGTGATTTTTTTTTATGATTTATTTAGTATCTTCCTTTTTTATTCGAAGAATTAATATAGGAGGTGAGAGAAAAACGTCATGAAAGTAGTCTTACAAGAGGGACGAATGGATTGTGGTGTTTGTTGTCTTCTAAGTATTATAAGATTTTATGGAGGAGAGGTGTCTTTAGAATATTTAAGAAAGATAACAAATACTAATAAAGATGGAGTCAGTGCTTATAATTTAATTGAAGCTGCTAAAAGTTTTGGAATGGATGCTTGTGGAATGTGTGGCGAATTAGAAAATATAGATATCAATAACTTACCATGTATAGCACACATAAACATAAATGCAAACTATCAACACTTTGTGGTTATATATAAAATAGACTCTAAAAAGATTACCATTATGGATCCAGCAATAGGTAGACGTCTTTTAAAATTATCAGAATTTAAATTAATGAGTACAAACAACTATATTTTTTTCAAAGTTAAAAAGAAGTTACCAATATTTAATAATCAAAAAACAATTCACCATTTAATTTTAAATTATATAACAAAAAATAAATTAAAATTTTTTTCACTTTCTTTTATAACACTAAACCTTATTATTTTAGATATAGTACTTGCTTTTAATTTTAAATATATAGTTACTTTTTGTATAAATTATTTAAATACCGTTAATATTTTTTATATATCTATTTGTTTAATATTTATTAATATAATTTATAGTTTGATTTTATTTATGAATAAGAGATTACTATATAAAGTTATATTTATATTTGATGAAAAAATTACTACATGTACGTTTAAACAACTTCTCTTACTTCCTTATTTTTATTATAATAATAGAACGGTAGGTGAGGTATTATCTAGGTTTAATGATTTAACCAATATAAAAAATTTTTTAATTCAGTTTGTAGCAGCTTTTATTAGTGAAATTATTAGTTTATTTTTATTTACTTTGTTTTTAATTTCTATTAATAATCGATTAAGTTTATTATTAATAATCTATTTTCTCTTATGTAGTGTAGTTGTATTTAGTAGAGGAAGAAGTAAGAAAAAATTATATAAAAAAGTTAAATTAGGAGAAGATACAATTAATAGTTATATTGTTGAATCATTAAGTAATGTTGATACTACTAAAGGAAGTCATTTAGAAAAAAGATTTACTGATAAATTTATTCTTAAATATAGAAAATTCTTAGAATATAATTATAAATATTTAAATCATCTTGATTTTAATTCAATATTTATTAAATTATTGGAAAATGTTCTTATTATACTTATTTATGGATTAGGAGGTTATTATGTTATTACAAATAAGTTAAGAATAGAGAATTTAATAGTTTTTATTACATTTTTTCAGTATTCTTTAAATACATTTAATAAAATTGTTTCTTTTTTAGAACAAATATTTAATTTTAAAATTTCATTAGCTAGGGTAGAAGAATTATATACTATTATGTATGAAGATTTTTCTAAAAGTTATTATTTTTTATCATATAAAATGCTAGGACCAATTGTATTAAATCAATTAACTTATAAAATTGATAATAAAGTTTTACTGAATAATATTAATTTAGAAATTAATTTAGGTGATAAAGTTTTGTTATTTGGAAATAGTGGTAGTGGAAAAAGTACACTTGTTAAAATGCTAGTTAGATATGTAGAGGTGCCTTTTTCAATGATTAGTATTGATGGAATAGATATTAATCATTATCATTTAGAAAATATTCGAAGATATATTAGTTATGTTAGTTCAAATGAATTATTATTCAATGATTCTATTTATAATAATATTTGTTTATATAAAGATGTATCTGAAGAAGTATTTTTAAAAGTAATTAACATTTGCCGTGTTAATGAAATATTTGGTAATGAAATTGAAAATTATAATGCTTTAATAGAAGAAAATGGCTTTTTATTTAGTAGTGGAGAAAGACAAAGAATAGTTTTAGCAAGAAGTTTAATTAGAAATAGTAGTATTTATATTTTTGATGAAGCATTTGGACAAATAGATATTGATCTAACTAATAAAATATTAAATGATATGTTTGATTACTTAAAAGACAAAATAGTTATTGTGATTAGTCATAGAAAATCTAGTAAGAAATACTTTAATAGAGTGTTAAAACTTATGGATGGTAAAATATATGAAAAGTAAATACGAAGAATTTCTTTTAATTAGTTTATTTATAATAGTAGTATTTTTTTTAGAATTAGTTTTAGTTTTTTATTTATTTAAAATTAGAATAAATACTTATAAAGTATATGATGGAGTAGTACTAAAGGATAATTTAGTACAAGTACTTATTAAGGAAAATGATTTAAAATTATTTAATGGTAATAAATATCTATTTTATAATAATAAAAAAGTTTCATATAGTATTGAAAAAGTAGAAAGAAATATTATAGATAATTATCATTATGTAATTATTAATTGTAATTCTTATAAAAAACTTACTAATGAAGTTTTTAAGTTTTCCTTATTTGATAAAAAAATAAGTTTAAATAATATATTTAAAATAATATGGGAGGGGGATTAATTTGAAAATAATAGATGATAGTAGTCTGAGAAAGGTAAAGGGAGGTTTTGATGTAAGTATTGTTGTGGCATTGGGAATTGCGATAGCATGCGTATTTATATCAGGCTTTCTTCAAGGTATAACTAATCCAGAAAGGTGTGGTAGTAGTGAATAAGCTTATGGATGATAAACTTGTCAGTTTAAAAGGAGGCACTACTAATATTAGTTCAGGTATGATTAATTCTTTTACTAATATAATTAAAGTTATATTTGAAGTTGGAAAAAGTTTAGGTTCTTCTATTAGGAGGATAGCTGAGGGTAATCTATGTTCTCTAGACTAAGAAAATATCTATTAATATTTATGTGCTTAATAATAATTATTCCATTAATTAATATTTTGATAATGTTTATTTTTAATAGTGGATTTTATGTAGGTAAATTTTTAAGATATATTTATTACTATTTTATATAGTTGATTATTTAGGAAGAAATATATAATTTCTTCTTTTAATTTTTATATTTTTTTATATAAATTGGACAATTTTTCGCAAAAAGAAGCAGAAAATTGTTGAAAAATATAAAATTGTCTGTTATAATTCATGGTAGTTAAATGCGAAGGGAGGGATAAAAGATGGCAACTAAAGTAACTGTTAGAGGAAATTTGGATCAAGCTCTAAGAAAGTTCAAACAAAAAGTGGCAAGAGACGGAGTCCCT
>CANQCQ010000062.1 GCA_947589725.1 uncultured Bacilli bacterium
ATTATAGAAACATCTCCACGTTGTGTAAAGTTACCACTAAGTATTAAAACAATTATATGATCAGGATACTTTTCTTTAATTTTATTAATATGATATAAATGTCCATTATGAAATGGATTGTATTCTGCAATAATTCCAACTGCTTTCATCTAATAGGTCCCTTTCTTTTTCTTGTATTTTAGCACAAGTTCTCTTACTTAACAATTATTTTTAACTAATCATAAAATATAATAGTTGTAAAAATATTCTTATTATATTGAATATAAACTTCTTTTAATAAAAATATGGTATAATTGAGTAACTGAGGTGAAACTTATGAGAGTTTGCGTAGTAGGTGGAGGAACTGGTGGACATATATATCCAGCCATAGCTATTATAAATAAGATTAAGGAAAAAGAAAAAAATAGTGAAATATTATATATTGGTACAACAGATAGAATGGAAAAAGATATTATTCCAAATCTAGGAATTCCTTATATAGGAATAGAAATTAAAGGTTTAAATAGAAAAAATGTATTTAAAAACTTTGAAGTTATGCATAAATTTTTTAAAGCAGTAAAAACAGCAAAAACTCATTTAAAAGAGTTTAAGCCTGATATAGTTATTGGGGTAGGTGGATATATTACTGCTCCTGTTTTATATGCTGCTCATAAATTAAAATATAAAATAGTGATTCATGAACAAAATTCAATTCCTGGGGTGTCTAATAAATTTATAAGTAAATATGCAGATAAAATATTTATTTCATTAGCATCATCAGAAAAGTATTTTGATTCAAGAAAAGTAGTTTTTACTGGTAATCCTCGAAGTGAAGAAATAATTAGTGCTAAAAAGGTTAGTAAGAAGTCTCTTGGTTTTGATGAAAATAGAAAACTAGTAGTCATTGTAATGGGTTCTTTAGGTTCTACTACTATGAGTGAAAAAATAAAAGATTTAATTCCTGGATTTCAAAATAAATCATATGAAGTTTTAGTAATAACAGGAAAATCTTATTATGATTCATATAGTGATATTCAATTACCAAGTAATGTTAAAATACTACCATATTTAGATAATTGGGTAAATGTAATTAAAAATTGTGATTTAATTATTTCAAGATCTGGAGCATCAACTATTGCAGAAATAACGGCTATTGGACTTCCGTCTATATTAGTACCTAGTCCTTATGTAACAGGAAATCATCAGTATTTAAATGCTAAAGAATTAGCTGATGCTGGTGCTTGTACTATAGTTAGTGAAGAAGAATTTTGTCGTAAAAAAATAATTATTGAAATAGATAAACTATTTGATAATGTAGAAGAATATAGTAAAATGAAATCAAATAGTAAAAAATTAGGTGTTGCTGATTCTGCAACTAAGATCTATGAAGAAATAAAAAATTTAATTAGGTGAGTAAAATGAGAAATGTTTTAGAAACTATAGAAAGTGAAAATATAGGTAAATATGAAGAAAATGTTTCATTAAAAAAACATACAACTTATAAAGTAGGAGGAAAGGCTACTATAATAGTTTATCCTAAGAATGTAGATTGTCTAATTAAATTACTCAAAGTTATTAAAAAAGAACATATTAAATACATGATCTTAGGTAATGGGTCTAATGTTTTATTTAGTAGCAAAAAGTATGAAGGAGTAATAATTAAATTAGATGAATTTAATGATATTAAGTTTTTATCTCACAATAAGATAAAAGTAGGTGCTGGATATTCTTTAATGAAATTATGTATGCAAGCATGTAAAAGGGGTTTAGCTGGTCTTGAATTTGCAGCAGGGATTCCAGGCAGTGTAGGTGGTTCTGTTTATATGAATGCTGGAGCCTATAAAAGTGATATGGGATATATAGTTCAAA
The DNA here is from genome assembly GCA_947589725.1 of uncultured Bacilli bacterium. Next base: position 1,849 of record CANQCQ010000062.1, read on the forward strand.
GTGTTAAAGTATTAACTAAAGAATTAAAAGTTATTACTCTTGAAAATAAAGAATTAAATTTTCATTATCGAACTTCTTTTTTCCAAAAACATAAAGATTATATATGTTTAGAAGTTACTTTTAAACTACAAAAAGGAAAAAAAGAATTGATAGAAGAAATAATTAAAGAAAGACGTAAAAGAAGAGTATCTTCTCAACCTTTAGAATATCCATCAGCAGGCTCTGTATTTCGTAATCCAACTGGAATGTTTGCCGGGGAATTAATTGAAGAGTTAGGCCTTAAAGGTATGAAAAAAGGTGGAGCCATGATAAGTGAAAAACATGCCAACTTTATAATCAATTATAAAAATGCAACAGCAGAAGATATTAAATATTTAATTGATTATGCTCACAAATCGGTTTATGATAAATACAAAGTAGATATGAAAATAGAACAAGAATTTATAAATTGGGAGTAGATTATAATGCCTAAACAAATAGTTAAAAAAACTAAAATAAAATTTTTTAATCTTCTTAAATTACTAATAGTTTTATTAACTATCTTTTTTGCTTTATACTTATATTTAAAATTACCAATAAAAAATATTATTATTAAAAATACAAATTACTTAAATGATGACTATATTTTAGACTTAGCTAATATAAAATATTATCCAAGATATTACAAATATAGTACAAAAAAAATAGCTAAAAATATAAAGAAATCTCCATATATAGAAGATGTAACTGTAAAAAGAAAATTCTTTAATATTTTAGAAATAACAGTAAAAGAAAAAACCCCATTATTTTATCGAGATAGTGATAAGAAAATAGTTTTTTCTGATGAGACAAGTCTTGATTTTAATAATGAATTCATCTTATTTAGAATTCCTAGATTATTAAATTATATTCCAAATAATTATTATGATGAATTTATAAAAAGCATGAAAGAAATAAAAGAGGATACTTTAAGTAGAATTAGTGAGATATCTTATAATCCAAATGATATAGATAAAGAAAGATTTTTATTATATATGGATGATGGTAATATGGTCTATTTGACAATAACTAAATTTTCTATGATAAATTATTATAATACTGTCCTAGAACAACTAGAAAATAGAAAAGGAATTCTTTACCTAGATAATGGTAATCATTTTCAAATAAAGGAATAGATCTATGAAAAAATTTATTAAATATTTTCTTCTTTTTCTTTTCTTTTTAAGTTGCTTGTTAGTTGCTTATACCTTAAATAGAGGAGATACTTTTGTAAATTATGGATTTAGTTATGCTATAGCAAACAATGAAATTCCCTATCGTGACTTTAATATGGTAATTACCCCTTTCAGTCCATTTTTATATAGTATAGGACTATTCATAAATAAATCTATCTTGACTTATTACATAGAACAAGCACTCTTATTAATAATATTGTTTGTATTTTTAGAAAAGTTGTTAATGAAAAAATCTTATCTTTTTATAGCAATTCTTACTATAATATTTCCAGTAGCCTTTTCATCAACAATATTTCCAGGATATAACTTTATCGCATTTTTATTATTAATAATTACTATTTACTTAGAAAAAAATAATAAATCTGATTATTTAATTGGTTTAGTTTTAGGATTAATATTTTGTACAAAACAAACAATAGGTCTATTTTTAATAATACCAAGTATTTATTATCTATTTAAAAATTATCCTAAATTTATTAAAAGAATAATAGGTTATTTGATACCTATTACTATTATGTTTATATATTTATTAATTACTAAGAGTCTAAGTTACTTCATTAATTTATGCTTTTTAGGTCTATTTAACTTTGGTAATAAGAATAGTACATATTCAACATATTATTTATTTCTTTTAATATTAGGTATTACTTATATTATTTATAGAATTATAAAAGATAAAAAAGATATTGCTAATTATTATTTCTTATTATTTTCAATAGTTGCCATACCTATTATTGATTATTATCATGTATCATTATTTTTATTAGGACCAATTTACTTATTTATTAATAATTTAAATATAAAAGACAACTATTATAAATACATTTATATATACATCTTAGTTTTCTATCTCTTAGGAATATTAAGTACAAGATTATTTCTAGGTCAATGGAGAATAACCAATTATAATAATTTTCCATTATCTATAGAATCAAATAATACATATAAAATTCATTTAGAAATAAATAATTATATTAAGAAATTAGATAAAGATATAATATTTCTGGCTAGGGGTAGTGATAATTATTTTTATAAAATAACTAATAATAAAAAAATAACTTATTTTGATTTACCTAATTATGGTAATTATGGTTATAAAGGAGAAGAAAAGTTATTAAATAATATAAAAAATATTCATAATAGTTATATATTATTGGATAATACTTTATGTATTAAAAAAGATAAGTATCAACAATATATTTGTAAAAAAATAGGAAATTATACTATTTATTATAAGGAAAAGTAAAATAATTAAACTTTTCTTTTTTTTATAGTTATTGTATAATGGCTTTAGGATAGGAGTTGCATTTTATGAATAAAGTTTATACTGGTATAGAGCTAGGTACTGATAGTATAAAAATAGTTGTAGTTGAAAAGATAAAAGATAACTACAGGACCTTAGCAGCTAATAGTTATAAATCAAGTGGAATTAAAAATGGACAAATAGTTGATGTTAAAGAGGCAGCTTCTAGTATTAAAGTTTGTGTTAAGCAAATTGAACAGATGCTTGATATAAAATTAAATAAAGTAATAGCTGCTATATCTCCAACAAATTGTAAGATGGATATAGTAGTAGGTAGTACTGATGTTATAAATTCATCTTCTATTACAGGAGTAGATATAAGTAATGTTTTAAATGAAGCTATTAGAGGACATAAAAATGATGAATATGAAATAATAACAGTTAGTCCTATTAGTTTTACAGTAGATGATAATGAAAACATAAAAGATCCTAAAGGTCTTTCTGGAACTACTTTAGAAGCTAAAGTAGTAATTAGTAGTATACCGAAACAAACTCTATATAATTCTTTAGATGCTATTAGATTTAGTGGTTTAGAGACTGTTGATGTTGCATTTACCTCTACAGGAGATTATTATGCAGCATATAGTAAAGGAATGGATGAGTGTGTAGGAGCAATAATAAATATTGGACAAACATCAACTAATGTATCAATATTTAATAAAGGAATTCAAATAAAACATTCTCTAATACCAGTAGGTAGTGTTAATGTAGATAAAGATTTATCTTATATTTATTCAATAGAAAAATCTGATTCAAAAAAAATAAAAGAAAATTTTGCTTTAGCTTTATCTGACTATGCCGATGAATTAGAAAACATAAAGGTAAAATGTCTTGATAATAGTTTAAAAGAATTAAATCAAGTTAATGTATCAAAAGTAGTTGAAGCAAGACTTAATGAACTCTTAAAACTTTCTAAAAATGAAATAAAAAACTTAACAAATAGAGAAATACGTTATATAATTGTAACAGGTGGATTGAGTGAGCTACAAGGATTTAATCATTTAATAGAAGATACATTTAATGGGCTTGCTAAAGTATGTAAAATTTCTACTATTGGTATAAGACACAATAAGTACAGTAGTGCTTTTGGAGTTATAAAATATTTTAATGAGAAACTTTCTTTAAGAGGAAGAGATTATAATATGATAGATAATGAGTCATTAGAAATTTTGACATCTACTGAAAATAAGTTATTTGATTATGATTCTTTTATAGAGGTATATAATCATTTATTCGATTAATTGAGGAGGACAAGTTATGATAGGCGGATTAGAAATGGATCAATTAGCAAAGATTAAAGTCATTGGTGTTGGTGGCGGCGGTGGAAACGCAATCAACAGAATGGTTGAATCTGGAGTTAAAGGTGTTGAATTTATTGCTGCTAATACTGATTTACAAGTACTAAATTCATCAAAGGCAGATGTTAAAATTCAAATAGGTTCTAATCTTACTGATGGATTAGGGGCAGGAGCTAGACCAGAAATTGGTAAAGAAGCTGCTCTTGAATCAAAAAAAGAAATAGAAGATGCCCTAGTAGGTGCAGATATGATTTTCGTAACTGCAGGAATGGGTGGTGGAACTGGAACAGGAGCTGCTCCAATAATTGCTGAAATAGCACAAGGATTGGGAGCTTTAACAGTAGCTATAGTTACAAAACCATTCTCATTTGAAGGTAAAAGAAGAATGGATAATGCCTTATCAGGTATTGAAGAATTAAGAAAACATGTAGATACTTTAATAGTTATTCCAAATGAT
>CANQCQ010000063.1 GCA_947589725.1 uncultured Bacilli bacterium
ATATTATTTTCAGTTACTGTTCGAGCTTTAAATCTAACTAAATCGGGATTATTATTTAAAGATTTATTTATGTTTTCTAATAAATCTTTATCCCAATAATCATCACTATCAAGAAATAATAGATACTCTCCTTTAGCTTGAGATGCACCTATATTTCTAGCTTCACTTACCGATACATGTTCTGACTCAATTACTTTAACATTATATTCTTTAACTATATCGATACTTTTATCAGTACATCCATCATTTACAACAATAATTTCATAATTATTAAATGATTGTTTTAGGATACTTTCAATGCATCTTCTAATATACTCTTCAACATTATATACAGGTATTACTATGCTAAATTTTGGCATTATATCACTCCATCAAACATTTTTTCTAATTGCTTCATTCTATTTTTTTGAGATTTATTTAAATCAATTGAATTATTATTTGCTTTTCTATTTTTAATTATTTTTTTCACTTCTTCTAGCATTTTCTCATCATTAGAATCTACTACATAAGCATAATTTCTAATATCAATAGTATCATCACTAGTTGGAAATGTCGTAATAATATTTTTATTTAAAGCAATTGATTCTAAGTATGTAACTGGAAATCCTTCATAGTCAGAAGTTAATATAATAAAATCTGCTTCTTTCATATATGGAAATGGATTAGATTTTTTTCCAAAAAAGGTAATTCTAGATTGCAAGTTATTTTCCTTTACTTGTTTTTCATAAATCTTTCTATTAGGTCCATCTCCTATGATCCATAAATCTAAATTTGAAATATTTTTAATAAGATTTATCTGACGAGAAATTCTTTTAGCATATTCATCAAGTCTACCAACATATAAAAGTACAATATGGTTATTTTCTCTTGTTATTTTTATCTCTTCACTAAGTTTTATTATTTCCTCTACATCAATAAAATTATTAAATACTTTACATTTATTCTCTAAATCTTTATATATTTCTATAAAACCTTTTTTACTTTCATTAGATACAAAGATAATATTTTTATAATTTCTTATATTTCTACTATCAAAGAATTCTCTAAAATCATATTCATTTTTATAAATATTTCTATAATCATTATGTACATAAAAACAAGTATTATTGGAAGAGTTTAAAGCAAGTTTTGAACTACTATAACTATAAGTTGCGTAGCAACAACTATAATCGTAATTTTTATAATTAAATAACTTATATATTGCCTTTTTTAAAAAATTAATTGTCTTTCTTACTAAAATATTAGAATTTTTATTTACTTTTATTTCTTTAATAGAAATATTTTTATTTACTTTATCTAAAAAGATACCTTTTTTTTCTTCTAAAATAATATCTATATTGTATTTTTTTTGATCTATTCTGTTTACTAAGTTTACTAAAGATTTTTCAATACCACCAATATCTAAAGAGACAGCTGTAAATAAAAGATCAAGTTTTTCTCGTTTATTTAAAGATAAAATAATTATTGCTGATATAAGAGATACTGATGGAGCTGTTATTATATGTCCTGTAAAAAATGATAAGAATATTATAAGAATAAAACTTACTATCATCATGTATCTATCATAGCTTAATACTTGTTTTTTCTTTAAAACATTATATATAACTGATAAAACTATACTGAAGAAAATTATAAATCCTATAATTCCATGAGAATAAAATATATCAAAATAATCCATCTCTATTAATTTTGACATCTTATTCTTTTGAACATAACCAATACCAAATAATTTTTCATATAAAGGGGATTTATTATATATTTTTGCTTTTTTATTTAAAAACGTTAATCTTTGACTAAAAATAAAATGATCAACTAATTTTTCATCTGTAAATATTTCACCAATATTATCTACTTTTAAATAATTTAAATGTGTCTCAATATTTTTATAAAAATTAGTTTTCGGAATCACATATAATAAAGATATTATTATAAGTAATAAAGATAAAAATGAATAAATAATTGGTTTATAATTTTTATTTTTTAGACATTTTATTATCAAATAAATTAAGGCAAATAGTATAGTTATAAATAAAGATAATAATGGAGTTTTGGTACCCATTGTCAATATAACTATAAAATAAACTAAAGCAAGAATAACTTTTAATAAATAATTTCTATTATCTGTAAAAATTATAAAAATAATTGGAGTAAGTATGGAAATAATACCACTAATTTCATTAGCTGAACTATAAAAACCAATAGTTCCTGCTTTAGTAATTTCATAAGTTTTGTATCCTACATTAAAAATTGTGGGAATAAAGATAAGTATTATATATATAAATAAAGTTTTAAAAAGAATCATTTTACTAATTCTTATTTCATCCCTTAAAGAATAAAGAGAAATTAATAATATTGGAAAATAAAATGTCTTAAACAAGTACTGCATATCTATAAATAAAGAATTATCTTTATACATAATCATTCCTACAGTATATAAAATAAAATAAACTAACATAGCTAAATAAGGAATAAGTAATTTCTTTTTCTTATATATAAATAAACTTATATACATAATTATTAAAAGCATTAATGCCTTAACAACAATACCCGCTGTAAAATCAATATTAAGTAAATGTAAACTCATACCAGTTATTAAATCTATAATTGGTTGAAGTAATATAAAAATACTTATTATTATATTAATATTTCTTTTAAAAAAATCATTCATGATATCACCATACTTCTTATTTGATTATACCATGATGTACATATTTTTACATTAAAATAAATAGATTAATTTTAATAATTATTATAGATATTATATAATTAATAATATAAGGAGGTTTGTCTTATGAGTAAAAAACAAAAGAAAAGAAACTTAAATTCTTCAGAACAAAATAAAGATATAAAAGTTAAAAAAGATAATTTGAGTTATATCGATAGTATTGAAGAAGAAAAGGAAAATATAAAAAAAGAATTAGAAAATAAAGTAAGTAACCAAGAAGATAAAGAATTAAAAAGTTATAGATATAGTTCAACTACTAATAATAAAGAAAGTGAACCTATTAAGAAAAAAAGTGTATTTATAAATTTAATACTAGTAGCACTATTAATATTTTGCTTAATTTATTTCTTTATTAATATAGGAATGAATTATGTAGACAGTATTACAGAAATAATTACTCTATCATCAATAGTTTTATTTACTATAAGTTTTGTTACTATTGGTATAGCAAGTGATAGATATGGAAAATTATTTTTACTTGGAAGCTTATGTTTAGGATTATTTTTTATAATTAATTTAAATAATTCTTATAGTAATACAGATATTGATTCTATAGGTAAAGTAATTGATTTACGTGAAATGAATTTGACAAATGTTACTAATTGGGCTGAGAAAAATAATATTGAACTTATTGAAGAATATGAATATAGTGATATGGTTGATGAATATAGCATTATTAGTCAAAGTATAAAAGCTGGAACTAAACTTAAAGATGTAAAAGAAATAACTATTTCTATTAGTGGAGGTCCAAATCCATACAAAGAAATATTAATACCTAATATGGCTACTTGGAATTCTGAAAGAGTATTAAATTTTGTTAAAAATAATTATCTAAGTAATGTAGAAGTTGAATTTATTGAAAGTGAAGAAAAAGAAGATACAGTCATTGAACAGACTGGTATAGGTAATTTAAAAAGAAATGATGAAATTAAATTAACTTTCTCATCAGGTGAAGAATTAGGTTATGAAGAAGTAAAGTTAAAAGATTTAACAAATTTATCTAAATTTGAAGCAATATTTTATTTAAAACAACATCATTTAAATTATAAATTGGAAGAAGATTTTGATAAAAACATCAAAGCTTCTTATGTAAAAAGTCAAGATATCTCTCCAGGAGAGATGGTAAAAATAGATAGTGATATAAAAATAACTTTATCAAAAGGTCCACAAATAAAAGTACCTGATATTACTAAAATGTCTACTACTGAATTAACTAATTGGATAATTAAAAATAAATTAAAAGTAAAATTTAGTGATAAATATGATGAAAATATATCTAAAAATAAAATTATAGAAGCCAATGTAAAAAAAGGTGATATTATAGCTCAAGGTCATGTTGTTGAAGTGGTTTTATCTAAAGGTCAACTTAAAATGAAAAGTTTTAAATCTCTTAAGGCTTTTAAAGAATGGGCAGATAAATATGGAATAAAATATGAGGAAGAATATGAATTTAGTGATTCCGTTAAAGCCGGTGATGTTATTAGCTATTCTTATAAAAAAGGTGAAGTAATAAAAAATGATGATGTAATTATTGTTAAAATATCAGATGGTGAGAAAATTGAAGTTCCTAATTTAGTTGGTCTTTCAAAGAAAGAGATTGAATCAAAACTTAAAAAGTTAGGTTTAAATTATAATTATGTTTATAAAAATAGTAATACTGTTGGTGAGGGAAAAGCAATAAGTCAATCTATTAGTAAAGGTTCAGCTGTATCTTCTGGTACAACTATAACTATTACAATTAGTAAAGGAAAAGAAAGTAGTTCAGATACTAAAAATAGGGAGCAACAAGAAAATCATGATTATGATGAAAATAAAGAAGATGAGAATGTACCTTCTACTCCATCTTGTGATACTTCAAAAGGTAGTGAAATAAATATTCAAGCAGGAGATAATGGAAATCAAACTAAAAGGATGTTACAACAATTAAATCCTAATCATAAATTTAGTTTTACAATGGTTAGTGCATGTTCTAATGGAGATTCTGCTCCAGGGACAATTTGTAATATGGCTGGTCTTGATGGTCAATGGAAAAATTATTGTGATACCATTTATGTAACTATAGTACAATAAAAAAAGTTCCTATTGTTAAAGCAATAGGAACTTTTTTAGTTTAATTAACAATATATGGAGAATCTATAGTACCATTTCCTTCTTCAAACACTGTGTTTGCTTTTAAAGATATTGCTGGTCTAACGCCATAACTATCATATGTATATCCATTTTCAGATATTAAATTCTTGTTTACGACATATAATAAGGCATTACTAAATCCAAACCATGACGGTGTAAGAGTCCACCAAGAAATTTCAGTTTTTAAGTAATTATCTTGATCATTAATTTTATTATGCAATCCAGCATAAATTATTTCATCAGTAGTTAATAAACCAATTTTATATTTTAATGCTCCATTTCCTGATTCACTTTCGTTAACAGTATATGAAAAATTTTTATGAGAACAAGCAAGTGATGGACTATTAAGTTTTGTAGTTCTATTATAGCCCATATAATATAAATAACCTTGTTTTTTTTCTGGTAGCCAACCAGCATAGTCATAAATTTCTCTATCATTACACCATATTGTATCTTCTAACTTATCTTCACTACTAAGTAAATTTTGTTGAAACCAATCTTCTAGTTTAGTATTTACTAATGAATTATATTTATTATTTGACTCATACATCATTTTATCAATTAAATTTTTAGGAGATTCTCCATCTGATAACATTATATAATGCATACTAAGTTGTGCATCTACTACATAAAATATATAATAAAGCTCATCACATTCACCTGTTGTATTTTGACATGTATATCTTAGATTAGTCGCCTCATTTATATCATTAATAGTTGTTGCATTATTTAAAACATAATGGTATTTAGTTTCACCATCAACCACGTAAGGTTCATAACTATATGTACTTGAATATAATCTGTTTCCCATAGTTGTTTCATTACCACTAAACGAATCAATATATTTTATATTATCACCAGTTTTTAAATGATTAGAAGCAGGAGAAGTCGATTTATTGGTAAAACGTGTTGTTGCTATTACCTTACTGTCTTCATTAATTTCACTACATTGATTGTTAGAATCTAATTCTCCATTAAATACTAACTTTACTCCACCAGTATCTGTTGTACGAACAATCTTCCAACAGTAATTAGCAAACTTAACATTGTTATTAGTAACATTTCCTCGATAATAATATATAGGATACTTATTATTTTCTGTTCCAGCTCTTAAATATATTCCTTCGCCATTAGTTGTGGAAGACACTTTAGTAAAATCTATTCCACTAT
>CANQCQ010000064.1 GCA_947589725.1 uncultured Bacilli bacterium
AATCTATTCTATCTAAAAAAGATGACATATCATAAACTTCCGCATATTCTTCAAAATTTTGTCTTATTGGATTATTACTTGGTGTTGTAGTTAAAATAATATGTCTATATTTATCTTTAGGAAGTCTTTTGATTAAGTCCAAATTAAAGAAATCAGCACCACCTACTACCATCCAAGGAAATATATATAGAATTGTATGTCTATTATCTTTTTTATAATCAGGTAATATCATGTCATACTCTTTACATGTAGCATAATTATCACCATATCTTGGATATTGAATTACTTCAACTTGATTATCTTTTATATCTTTAGCTGTTTCATTTACATATATCATAGCATTATCATTATTCTTTAATGCTTTTGACAACTCACCTTTACCAGTTTGTCTATACCAAAAAAGTGGTGCACTTACTCGTAAAGGTTTTTTACCAGCTCTAATAAGTTTTAACCATAAATTCCAATCTTCATACATTGCTTTTTCTTTAATACCAAAGCAACCTACTTCTTGTAAATCTTCTTTTCTAACTAAAGCAGAAACTGTTATTAAATTTTCTTCTTTTTCTTGTTCAATAGTTAAATATTTTTCCCATAAAAACTCTCTGCTACCAAAATTAACACATGTAGTATAGGCAAAAGAGGCATCTTTGTGAGTTTCTAAAGACCAATATAGACATTCAAGAGTTGTTGGATCAATTACATCATCACTATCTAAAAAATATACATACTTTGTTGATTTAGAAGTTTTAGAAATACCATAATCCCTTGCAATAGAAGGTCCACCATTTTCTTTTTTATAATATTTAATTCTTTTATCTTTTTTTGAAATATCTTCAATTATTTTATTAGATTCTTCTTTTGTAGAGCCATCATTTATAATAATCCATTCAAAATAAGGATAAGTTTGATTCATAACAGAGTTATATGTTTCTTCGACTTCCTCTCCTCCGTTATAAAAAGGAGTAACAATGCTTATTACAGGTTCATGGCTATTAAGTAATTCTTGTCTTTTGATTAATTGTCTTCCCGGATATTTCTTGTAGTCCATATTAAGTGCCTCTCTTTCATTATTTTATTATAACATATAGGAACAATTTAAGCATCTTTAATGTATACTTTATCATTAAAATATTTAAATTTTTTAAGATTTTTATTATCTATCTCATCTAATATTATAAGATAAGAGTTAGGATATATATTTTCTAAATCTTTAATTGAAGTAATTATTTCTACATTACCATTAAATAATTTATACACAGCAATAAATTTTAAATAACCTAAATCACTTTTAGATGATGGTGAATAAATATAATAATTATCTTTATCTTTTGGAACTTTTTCAATTATTGTATCTAGTTTTTCTATATTTGAATACTTATAGTAATCTTTACCTAAAATGCTTTCAAAAGCATCATTTCTAAAAGATATAGGTATTAATAAAACTATTGATATTAAAAATAAATAAATATTTTGATATTTTAAATTTCTATCTAAAATATAATATAAGAATAAGCCTACTAATATATAGACTATACTCATCATATATCTTTCATATCCTGCTAATACCCTAGCTTCTTCCCAAGGCATAGATAGTATATACATTAATCCTAGTATTAGATAATATCCTAAATAAATTGAATTTATAAGAAGTAAAAATTTAATAAGATTTTTTCTTTCTTTTTTTAGAAAAATTATTAAAATGATTAATAAATTTAAAATAAGTAAATAAATATTTGGTAAATTATTTTTTAAAGTTACTAAGTTCTTAAGATATAAAATAATAAAATTAATTATATTATTTAAACCAATAGATTTAACTGATGAATAAATATTTTGAGGACTTAGGGAATGTTTTGTATTTAGTGCCCAATGACCATAAACTAAACTTACGTGTTCTTGCCAGATTAGTAATACAGCTAGTATTAACATTCCTATTATAAATACATATTTAATAGAAAGTTTTAATTTCTTATTTTTATATCCAATATAAAGAAGATATAAACAGATGAAACCATCTAGTATTAATCCCATATTTTTTACTAATAATAAATATATTATAATTGGTAAGGTATATAAAAAAGCTTTTTTTAAATTATCTTGATACTTGTAAATGATTATTAAACAACATAATGCCATTAGACTAATTAGACTATCGACAGATAAATTATTAAAATTAATAAGAGATGTTGTTAAAACAAAAATGTAAAAACAAACTATTGTTAAAATACTAAAAAACTTATTATTCTTAATGCTCTTTAATAGAATAGTTAGATAAGAAAAAATCAAATAATTTTGAGCAATTATCATAACTCCTTCTGTTTTTCCACAAAGAAGTCCAAAAAAATAGATAAAGCATGCACCCCCTGGTTGATATCCTTTAAATGTTATAAATGGCTCTTCAAATGTTGGAAATCTATTATTAATAAACATATCTTTAACAATTAATCCCCAATGAGAAAAATTATCATAGTGCATTAGGTGCATATTAATACCAACAAATGTTATATAAATAAATACTATACAACAAATTAAATTAAGAGGATTTTTAAATTCTTTAAATAATTCTTTATAATCTAATTTTTTATTTATAATTAAGAAAACTAAGTTTCCTAAAGAAAAGAGTATATAAATTATACTTCCTATTAACATCAAATTTAAAATTCCTAAAATAAATTCATAGATACCAATAAGAGTAAACGTTAGTGGTAAGGAAAAAGATTTGGGAATTTTAAATTTATTTTCTAAGAAATACTTTGTTGTAAAAACTGTTAACCAAAATACTAATAAACCTAATATAAATCTCATTTAAATATAATCTCCTTTTGAATAATATAATTTATGATAAATATAACAATATCAACTATTAGTTTAATTAATGTAACAAACACTTTAATATAATTTTTTATTATATTGACTAAAAAAGCTGAAACTAGCATTTGAATTATTACTAAAATAAAATACATTATAACGGAATTTTTGTTTTTATTTTGAAAAACTAAACGTGAATTAATTAAATAATTATATATTGATGATACTACTCGTGCCAATACTGTTGATGCAAATATACCTACTGTATCTGTTTTAAAGATTAAACATAGTATAGTAAAGCATACTAAATCTATTACAAAACTACTTCCAGCTGAAAACAAATATTTAATAATACGAACTAATTCTTGTTTATTTACTTTTTTTATCATTTTCTATCTCTTTTCTTAATAAAGCTAATTCTTGCGTTAATTTAATTATTTTTTTATTTTGTAAGGACTGAGTTCTTGAAATATCAAAGGAGACAAATATTAAAAAAATAAATCCAAGAAAGAAAAGTAAATTAGATACTGTCTTTATTCCTAAAAAATCTGCTACTTTTCCTAAATTATCTATTTGAAAAATAGAGATTATGATTGCTAAAGACATAATCAACCAGATAATACAATTTCTAACACTCAAGTGATTAGTTTTTACATTTTGAATAACATGAATAATAAAGATTAAGATTGATATTAATAAAAATATTTTTAATGAATTAGGCATTGTAATCATCCTTTCTTCTTAAGATTATAATAAAAAAGTATAAAATAACATTAATCATATAATATATTGATTTAAGAGGTGTAATTGATGATTTACCATGCTCTCTTTTTTTCATTTTTACTGGTACTTCTTTTATTTTCATATTAGAAACATATAAATTTGTAACTGGTTCGGGATATTCATATGGATAGTTATTAGCAAATATTTCTATTATACTTTTGTCGGCAGCACGAAAGCCTGATGTCATGTCTTTGATTTGTTTTCCAGTTATTAATTTGTATAAAAAAGATAAAGTATTAATTCCTATTCTTCTTGCAACAGTAGATTTAAATTTACTATCAGTACCTATAAACCTTGAACCTATTACTAAATTAGCTTCTTTGTTTTGAATTGGAGCAATTAATTTATTTATATATGATGCATCATGTTGACCATCACCATCAAATTGAATAGCAATATCATAATTATTTTTTAAAGCATATTTATATCCTGTTTGCATTACTCCACCAATACCTAAATTATTATCAAGATTAATATAGTTAATATGATTGTTTTTCAAAACTTTTAAAGAATTATCTGTACTTCCATCATTTATTACTATATAGTCAACTGCTTGTCCTTTCAAACTATTTACTGTTTCTAATATACTTTCTTCTTCATTATAACAAGGAATAATTACAAGTACTTTCATACTAGTCACCTCATAGTTTTATTATACTATACAAATAAAAAAAGACAAAAAAAGATGCGTTTATTTGCATCTTATAATTCTTCTACAAAGCTCTTTTCTAGCTTTTTGAAAATAATATATCCTAGTACAAGTAATACAATACTAATCAATCCCCATGTTAGTAATAATGACATATTAGGTAATTGATGGTAATAAAGAACAGATCGATAAGCTTCTACTAAAACAGCCATTGGATTAACTGTCATTGCCCATTGAAACTAGCTGGTAACATTGATGATAGATATACTATAGGTGTGGCATAAAAACCTAAAGTTAATGCAACACTTACAAAATGATCTACATCATGAACAAATACAGTTATTGCAGATAATACAAAATTAATAGCTAATGTCAAAATAAATTGGATTAGTATTATTAGTGGTAATAAAATAATACATGTACTAAATCCTACTCCACTAAATAGAATAAATACAAACATTATTAAGCAAGTTATTAAAAAATTAACTAGTTGTGAAACTGTAATTGAAATAGGAATAATTTCTCTAGGAAAATAAACTTTTTTAAGAATATTTCCATTAGCTACTACACAACCCGTTCCTGTTTGAACAGCTGTTGTAAAAAAGTTCCATGGTATTAAAGCTACAATCATAAATATAGTATAATTTTCTACTTCTACTCTTAAAATATATGGAAATACAAAAGCATAAACTGCAAGCATTAATAATGGATTTAAGAATGTCCACATTACTCCTAACCATGATCCTTTGTATTTACCTCTAATTTCCTTTTTTATATTAGTTTTTAATAGTTCACGATAATTATATAATTCTTTAAATATAGTCATGCCTATCACCCACAAACCTTTAAATATTCTTCAAGAACTTCATCTACTGGGCCATCTTTTCTTACTTCACCCTTATATAACCAAATTGCTCGATTGCAAAATTTTTTTACTTGTTGCATGTTGTGTGTAACAATAACAATGGTTTTACCTGATTCTTTCAAATCAATTAATTTCTTGAAACATTTATCTTGAAAATGTTGGTCTCCAACAGCTAAAATCTCATCAATTAATAATATTTCTGCCTGAACATTAATTGCGACTGAAAAAGCTAATCGCATATACATACCTGATGAGTATGTTCTTACTGGATTATCAATAAAATCTCCTAGTTCAGAAAACTCAATGATTTCATCAATTTTTTGATCAATTTCACTTTTTGTTAATCCAAATATAGAGGCATTAAAATAAATATTTTCTCTACCAGTAAAATCTTCATGAAAACCTGCACCTAATTCTAGAAGCGATGTTAGTTTACCATTAGTTACAATTTTACCTTTATTTGGATAAATTATCTTTGTCATTAATTTTAATAATGTTGATTTTCCACTACCATTTGTTCCTATTAAAGCAACACTTTCTCCTTTATTAATTTGTATATTAATATCTTTTAAAACATGTAATATATCATTTTTACTTCTACTTTTCTTTGAAAAAAATAAGATTTTTTCTTTCAAAGTATTAGCTTTATCATAATAAAGTTTGAAATCTTTCGATACATGGATCGCTTTGATTGCAATATCTTTTTCCACTTCTATACCTCTTTTCATACTGCATATTATTATATCTTATTTACTATACTTTGTAAAATATTAATTATATACTTATTATACTAGTTGTGGAAAATAAAGACAAGAAAGGAATGTTTATCATGTAAAGGAAAATGGAAGCGTTATACTTCCATTTCTTTTTTTATTTTCTGAATTTCTAAAGAATCTAACTCTGTTACTTTAGATATTTC
>CANQCQ010000065.1 GCA_947589725.1 uncultured Bacilli bacterium
AATATTAATAGGCATTTCATTATCAATGGATGCTTTTGCTGTTTCAATATGCAAAGGACTATCTTTAAAAAAAGTAGAGATTAAGAAAGCTTTTATAATAGCATTATACTTTGGAATATTTCAAGCTTTAATGCCACTTATTGGTTATTTGCTAGGTAGTAGTTTTGCCTCAGTTGTTGCAGCAGTTGATCATTGGGTAGCTTTTATTTCCTTAGGAATTATTGGTTTTAATATGATTAAAGAATCAAATGATCGAGAAAATACCTTAAACGATGATTTAGGAATAAAGACAATGATAACATTAAGTCTTGCTACAAGCATTGATGCTTTGGTAGTTGGAGTAACTTTTGCTTTCTTTAAAGTAAATATTTTACAAGCAATATTAGTAATTGGTTTAATTACATTCATAATTTGTCTGATTGGAGTTTTAATAAGTAAGATTATTGGAAATAGATTAGGCTCTAAAGCAAATCTAATTGGAGGAATTGTTTTAATATTATTAGGTTTTAAAACTCTAATTAAACATTTATTTTTCTAAATAAGTACAAAATAGATAAGTAAATTTATGTAAAGTGTAAAATCAAAAAACATTGAAAAATAAAGAATATAATTAAATTTGAATAAAAAATTCTTTAAAAAGAAGAAAAAAGTCTAGCTATTATTTTAAGAGTTAGTTAAAATTAAAATAGAGAGGAGAATTAAGATGAAAGAAAAGAATAGAACAAATAAACAAGAAAGGAAACATAGTGAAATATATTTAGTACTTTTATTACTATTATTTATAAGTGTTGGTTTTGCAATTTTAACAACTACACTTAATATTACTGGTAATACTACTTTAAAAGCTAATACTTGGGATGTAGATTTTGGTAATGCTGGAGAAGCAACAGAAACTCCAGAAGTTAAAGAAAATGGAGAAATCGTTTCTGCTGGAGATGGAAAGGTTGACTTTACTGCCGATTTAAAACTTCCAGGAGATTATTATGAATTTGAAATTCCACTAAAGAATGAAGGTTCAATCGCTGCACAAATTTCAAAAGTAACAGATGTTAGCTTTACAGAAGATCAAAAGAAATATTTAACTCACTCTGTAACTTGGAAAGAAACAAAAGCAGCAGTTAAAGTAAATGATGCAATAAAAGCAAGTAGTCAAGCTACAATAGTTGTTAAAGTACAATTTAGACCTGACGTAGATTTAGACGGATTAACAGCACTAGGAGAGTCTGGTACTAAAACAGTGGCTTCTACTTATGGATTAGAGTTTGTTCAAGCAACTGAAGCTGCAAAATACGTAGAAGCTGAATAAAAGATAAATAAAAACAGAATAGTGAATGAAATATGAATTTTAAGACGTTGCAAGACGTCTTTTTTAATTTATAATTTACACTTTACAATAAGGAGTGTAAATTGTAATTTTGTTGATATATAATGAAAATAATTAAAAAGGTAGGTAAAAGATAAAAAAAATTTACAAAAGTACTAGATATTATTTTAAGAGTTAGTTAAAATTAAAATAGAGAGGAGAATAAGAATGAAAGAGAATAAGAAAAAACAAGAAAGAAAGCATCGTGAGGTATATTTAGTATTATTACTATTATTATTTATAAGTGTTGGTTTTGCAGTATTAACAGCTACATTAAACATTACTGGTAATACAACAGTTCATGGTAATAAATGGGAAGTTAAATTTGGAACTCCAGTAGAAACTACTGCTGTTGGAGGAAAAGGTGAAGTTACTAGGGGTGGAGATACAGATGTTAGTTTTACTGCTAACTTAGATCAACCTGGTGAATATTATGAATTTGAAGTTCCAGTTACTAATAATGGTACAATCGATGTTAAAATAAGTGAGATTGCTGATGTTACTTTAACTTCTGATCAAAAAACTTATATGACTCATTCTGTTAAATGGAAAACTAATTCTGAAACTGTAGCTCAAAATGATGCAATTAAAGCAGGAGAAACTTGTACATTAGTTGTTAGAGTAGAATATAGATCAGATCTTGATACTGATGCTTTAGCTAAAGTACAAGGTGATACTCCAGTTGCTTCAACTTATGGTTTAACATTTATTCAAGCTGATTCATCTGCTAAATACATTACTAAAGATGTTCAATAATATTAATTAAGGCGAGGTATCTCGTCTTTTTTTGTTTTCTAATAAACATATAAGTGTTATAATATAAAAGTAGCCGTTTTAGTATAGATTTTAAATAATACTAATATTATTAATATGGGCTGATTTTTTTGAGTTATGTTAGGAGATGATTTGTATAGACTTTAATGATATGTTAAAAGAGAATATAAAAAAACAAGCTAATCAAGCTCTTAAAGATAGAGGTTTTGATGAATTAAATAGATTTCTATTAGTACTAATTATTATTGGTTTATTAATAGATATATTTTTTAAATTATATATAGTTGGTATTATTGAAGTTTTATTAATTATTGTTTTCTTTTATAGATTATTTTTAAAAAATAAGTATAGAAATGTTAAAGCTAATCGAATTTATTTAGAAATATCTGGTTATATTAAAAATATTTTTAGAAAATTTAGAAGAGGAATTAAGGTTAAGAAGAATAAGAATAATATTTATAAGAAATGTCCTAAATGTGGTCTTATTCTTAAGTTACCTCTTCCTAAAAAAAGAGGTATTAAACATACTACTTGTCCTGATTGTGGAACAAGATTTGGTTTTTTAGCATTAAAAATTAAGAAAGGAAGTAGATAATTATGTTTAAATTATTAAAAAAATTAACAACAAAAGATATTATATTCATGTTCTTTTGTTTACTTTTAGTTATTTTTCAAGTATTTTTAGAATTAAAAATGCCTGATTATATGAGTGAAATAACAAGACTTGTACAAACTGAAGGTAGTGAAATGTCACAGATATTAAAACAAGGAGCTTTTATGTTACTTTGTGCAGGTGGTAGTTTATTATCAGCAATTATTGTAGGTTTTTTTGCAGCAACAGTTTCTTCAAGTTTTTCTAAAACTTTACGAGAAAGTATTTTTAAAAAAGTTCAACTATTTAACACTGAAGAAATAAAGAAATTTCAAACTAGTAGTTTAATTACTAGAACAACAAATGATGTTACTCAAATGGAAATGCTTTTAGGTATGGGACTTCAAGTTATGATTAAAGCTCCAATTATGGCTATTTGGGCTATTTTAAAAATATTAAATAAAGGATTAGAATGGAGTATATTAACAGCTGCATGTGTAGCTATTTTATTAACTACAATAAGTATAATTATGATTATTGTTATACCAAGATTTGCTAAAGTTCAAAAGTTAATTGACAGAGTTAATGGTGTTATTCGTGAGAACTTAACTGGTATTAGAGTAATAAGAGCTTTTAATGCCGAAAAGTTTCAAACAGATAGATTTGAAGATGTAAATAATAATTTAACAAAAACACAATTATTTAATCAAAGAACTTTTGTAATTATGATGCCAATGATGTATTTAATAATGCATGGTCTAACTTTAGGTATTTATGTAATTGGTACTTTTTTAATAGAACAAGCGTCAATGACAGATAAGATTACTTTATTTTCTAATATGGTTGTTTTCTCAAGTTATGGAATGCAAGTTATTATGTCATTTATGTTATTAGCAATGATCTTTATGATGTTACCTAGAGCTAGTATTTCTGCTAATCGTATTAATGAAGTTTTAGATGAAAAAGTAAGTATAGTTGATGGCAATTATTCTCTCATAACTAAATCAATAGGTACTGTAGAGTTTAAAAATGTTAGTTTTAAATATCCTGATGCTGATGAATATATTTTAAAAAATATATCTTTTAAAGTAGATAGGGGAGAAACTATTGCCTTTATTGGTTCAACAGGTTCTGGTAAGTCTACTTTAATTAATTTAATTCCAAGGTTTTATGATGCATCTGCTGGAGAAATTTTAGTAGATGGGGTAAATGTTAAAGATTATAAATTACAAGATTTACATAATAAACTAGGATATATTCCTCAAAAAGCTGTTATGTTTACTGGTAGTGTTTTTGATAATGTTTCTTATGGTGATAATGGTAAAGGTCCAATAAGTCTTAAAAAAGTAAAAGAGGCTGTTAAAGTAGCTCAGGCCACTGATTTTGTAGAAAAGATGGAGAACGGGTATGATTCACATATTTCAAGAGGTGGAACTAATATTTCTGGTGGTCAAAAACAGCGTTTAGCTATAGCTCGTGCAATAGCAAGAGATCCTGAAATATATATATTTGATGATTCTTTTTCAGCTTTAGATTATAAAACAGATGCTACATTACGAAAAGATTTAAAAAAATATACTAAAAATGCTACTAATATGATTGTTGCCCAAAGAATTGGAACAATTATGAATGCCGATAAAATTGTTGTCTTAGATCATGGAGAATGTGTAGGAGTAGGTACACATAAAGAATTATTAAAAACTTGTGATGTCTATAAAGAAATTGCTTCATCACAACTAAGTGAGGAGGAGTTAGCCAATGCCTAGACCAATGAGAGGAAGAATTCCAGAAAAGTCAAAAGACTTTAAAGGAAGTATGAAAAGATTAATTAAAAATCTTGATAAATGGAGAATCCTATTAGTTATTTCCCTTATACTTGCTATGTTTGGGGCAATACTTTCATTGATTGCTCCAAATAAATTAAGTGATTTAGCTGATACAATTAGTAAAGGACTTATGCCTAAAACAGAAAAATTAGAATTAATTAGTAAAGAAATTACAAAAAACTTATCTACGCAAGATATTAATACAAAAATACCTTTAATGTTAACAGACTCTAGTATAGATAAAGATGATTTATTAAAATTTCAAAATATTCTAGAGAAGTTACAAAATACTAATAATAAAAATGAAAAAGCTTTATTATTTATGCAGATACCTGAAAGTATTATGAAAAATCTTTTAACTGACATTACTGTTGATAATGTAAAAATAACAGTTAATGATCAATTAAAGATGTTTTCTATAATGTCAAAGATGGGAAATGAGAAGAATTCTTCCAAAGCCTTAAAGTTATTAGACACATTACCAAAATCTATATATAAAATAATTGAGCCTAGTATTGATTTAGAAAAAATTAAAAGTATTGTTATATTAATGGCTTCTTTATATTTAATGAGTGCTTTATTTAATTATATTCAAGGATTTTCTTTATCAACTATTTCTAATAATTTTGCGAAAGATTTACGTAGTAGAATTTCTACTAAAATTAATTTATTACCACTTAAATATTTTGATACTCATGAAACTGGAGATATCTTATCAAGAGTTACAAATGATGTAGATACAATTGCTCAAAATTTAAATCAGTCTTTATCTAGTTTAGTTACATCTTTAACACTTTTCTTAGGTTCAATTATTATGATGTTTTATACTAATTGGATAATGGCTATAACGGCAATTTTAGCAAGTACTATTGGATTTTGTTTTATGTTTTTAATACTTAATAAATCTCAAAAGTATTTTAGACAAAGACAAGAAGTTTTAGGTCTAATGAATGGATATATCGAAGAGATGTATTCTGGTCATAATGTTGTTAAAGCGTATAATGGAACAAACAAAGCAATAGATGAGTTCAATGTATTAAATTCTAAATTGTATAATGCAAATGTTAAGAGTCAATTTTTATCTGGTCTTATGCAACCAATTATGAATTTTGTAGGTAATTTAGGTTATGTTGCAGTATGTATTGCAGGTGCTTTATTAACTATGAATAATGTAATTTCCTTTGGTGTTATAGTTGCTTTTATGGTTT
>CANQCQ010000066.1 GCA_947589725.1 uncultured Bacilli bacterium
ACAAAGTCTTTAGTAGAATTATTAGATGGAAAAATAAAGGTTGAAAGTACAGAAGGTGTAGGATCAACATTTACTGTGATTATTACAGAAATTATGACTAAACCACCACTAGTTGTATCAAATAAAAATGAAACAGAAGTTTTATAAAGGAAAATATTATCATTTTCCTTTTCTTGTGCAAAATAATTATAGTAAAAAAATTTGATTTATGCTAAAATAAGCGAGAGGTGTTCGTATGGATAAAATTATTGTTAAAGGTGCCAGAGAAAACAACTTAAAAAATATAAATATTGAATTACCAAAAAATAAATTAATAGTTATGACAGGATTATCAGGTAGTGGAAAAAGTTCATTAGCTTTTGATACTATCTATGCTGAAGGTCAAAGAAGATATGTAGAAAGTTTATCTACTTATGCTAGACAATTTTTGGGAGGTTCTGAAAAGCCAGATGTTGATAGTATTGAAGGATTATCTCCAGCTATTAGTATAGATCAGAAAACAACATCTAATAATCCAAGATCTACTGTAGCTACTGTTACAGAAATATATGATTATTTAAGATTGTTATTTGCAAGAATTGGTGTGCCATACTGTCCTAATCATCATATCCCTATAACTTCACAAAGTGTAGAAGAAATGACTAACAAAATAATGGAATATGATATTGGTACTAAAATTATTATTCTATCTCCAGTTGTTGATGGAGAAAAAGGATCTCATAAAGACGTTTTAGACAAACTAAGAAAAGAAGGCTACATACGTGTAAGAGTCAATGGAGAAATGTATGATTTAAGTGAAGATATAGCACTTGAAAAGAATAAAAAAGATAAAATAGAAGTAATAATAGATAGAATAGTAATAAAAGAAGATTCATATGCTAGAATATTTGAAGCTGTTGAACAAGCAACTAAATTATCAAACGGAAAAGTAATAATTCAAATTTTAGGTGAAAATGCCAAAGAAATAACTTTTTCTGAACAATTTGCATGTCCTTATTGTGAATTTTCAATCCCTGAATTAGAACCTAGATTTTTTAGTTTTAATGCACCATATGGTGCTTGTCCTGATTGTAAAGGTCTTGGAGTTAAATTACAAATGGATGAAGATTTAGTTATTCCAGATAAAAACTTAAGTATTAATGAAGGATGTATAAAAACACTAAGTGATGATCAAGAAGGAATTTATTATAAAAAGTTAGAAATTGTTTGCGACTATTATAAGATAGATATGGATAAACCTTTCAATAAACTTACTAAAAAAGAACAAAATATAGTTTTACATGGTAGTCCAGATCCAATTAGATTTAAATATACAACAAAAGGTGGTACTCAATATAATAATGTTGATTATTATGAAGGAATAATTGATAATCTTGAAAGACGTTATATGGAAACTTCATCTACATGGATTAGAGAATGGTTAGAAAATTATATGGTTGAATATACATGTGATACTTGTCATGGAGCAAGATTAAAGGATGAAGTATTATCAGTAAAAATAGATGGAAAAAATATCTACGAAGTAACTTGTATGTCAATTAAGGAATTGTTAGAGTCATACTCTAAATTAAAGCTTAGTGAAGAACAAAAACAAATAGCTGATTTAGTTTTAAAAGAAATTAATTCTAGATTACAATTTTTATCTAACGTTGGATTAGAATATTTAACTCTAAATAGAAGTGCTGGAACTTTATCTGGTGGTGAGGCTCAACGTATCAGATTGGCAACTCAAATAGGCTCTCACTTAACTGGGGTTTTATATGTGTTGGATGAACCTAGTATTGGATTACATCAAAGGGATAATGAAAAGCTTATAGAATCAATGAAGCAAATGCGTGATTTAGGCAATACACTAATAGTTGTTGAACATGATACTGATACAATGATGTCAGCAGATTACCTTGTTGATATTGGTCCCGGTGCTGGAGAAAATGGTGGAGAAGTAATAGCCTCAGGAACTCCAGAAGAGGTTATGAAAGTAGAAAATTCTATAACTGGTCAATATTTAAGTGGCAAAAAAAGGATAGAAGTTCCAAAAGTAAGAAGAAAAGGCAATGGAAAAAAGATAACTATCAAAGGTGCTAATGAACATAACTTAAAGAATATTGATGTAGAAATTCCTTTAGGAACATTTACATGCATAACTGGAGTTTCTGGTTCAGGAAAGTCTACTTTAATTAATGATATATTATGTAAATATGTTTCAAAACAGTTATATAATTCAAAAGATAAACCTGGAAAATGTAAAAAAATATTAGGTATAGAGAATCTTGATAAAATAATAGCAATTTCCCAAAATCCAATTGGTAGAACTCCAAGATCTAATCCTGCCACATATACGGGAGTGTTTGATGATATAAGAACTCTTTTCACAACAACAAAAGAAGCAAAAATGTATGGCTTTGAAAAAAATAGATTTTCTTTTAATGTAAAAGGTGGTCGTTGTGAAGCTTGTCGAGGAGATGGAGTTAAAAAAATTGAAATGCATTTTTTACCTGATGTATATGTTCCTTGTGAAGTATGTCATGGAACAAGATATAATAGGGAAACTTTAAACATAAAATATAAAGGAAAAAATATTGCAGAAGTACTAGATTTAAGAGTAACAGAAGCTTTAGCATTCTTTGAAAATGTACCAAGAATTAAACAAAAATTGCAGGTTTTAAAAGATGTTGGTTTAGGCTATATAAAACTTGGTCAACCCGCTCCAACATTATCCGGAGGAGAAGCTGAAAGAGTCAAATTAGCAAAAGAATTGCAAAGAAAAGCAACTGGTAAAACTTTGTATGTATTAGATGAACCTACAACAGGATTGCATACTGATGACATCAGTAGATTGCTTGCAATTTTACAGAAAATAGTAGATAATAAAGATACTGTCATTGTAATAGAACATAATTTAGATGTAATAAAAGTTGCTGATTATATTATTGATTTAGGACCTGAAGGTGGCGATGGTGGAGGTACTATTGTTGCTAAAGGAACTCCAGAAGCTGTCGCAAAAGTTAAGGAGTCTTATACAGGACAATTCTTAAAAAAGATATTATAAGGAGTTAATATGAAGTTAATTATTATCGAGAAGAATAAAGTTAGAGTTAATAAAATAATTGACTGGTTACTATATATGTTAGGATATACCTTTGTGTTTATACTCGCAACAAGTTTATTTAAAAGTGTTGAAACAAAAGGATTACATAGCTATTTAATTGACTTTTTGATAGTATTAATAATATATTTTTTGAATAAAACAATTAAACCAATTCTGGTTAAATTAACAATTCCAATTACAGGTACAACACTAGGATTGTTTTATCCTTGCATAAATTTATTCATATTGAAATTAGCAGATTGGATAATGGGTAGTTATTTTAGTATAAAAAATTTATATGCTGCTTTTTTCTTAGCCATATTATTATCTATTATGAACTTTATTGCTGAAGAAATAATAAAAATGATTATAAAAAAGGTGAAAGTACATGGATAGAGTTGCTTTAGATTTGGGATTTATTCAAATATATTGGTATTCAATATTTATTTTTACTGCCATGCTAGTAGCAAGCTTCTTAATAATTAAAGAAGGTAGAAAAAAACATATTAGTGAAGAGTTATTAGTTAATCTTATATTTAATACAATAATAATAGGTATTATAGGTGCAAGAGCTTATTATGTATTATTTAATCTTAATTATTTTTCTTCAAATCCAATAGAGATTATTCAAATTTGGAATGGAGGATTAGCCATTCATGGTGGAATAATAGCATCTTTTATTTATATTTATTATTTCTGTAAAAAAAATAAGATTAATTTAATTGATATTTTAGATATTACAGTAGTAGGATTAATTATTGCTCAAGCTATTGGAAGATGGGGAAACTTTTTTAATAGTGAAGCATATGGAGGAATAACAACATATAAAAAATTGTCTTCTGCTGGAGTTCCTAAATTTATAATTGATGGAATGTATATATTGGGATACTATCGAGAACCAACCTTTTATTATGAATCTATCTGTTGTGTTTTAGGTTTTATATTACTAGTTTTAATTAGAAAATTTTATAAAAATTTAAAAAAAGGACAATTATCAGGAATATATTTGATGTGGTATGGAGTTACTAGATTAATAATAGAAAGTTTAAGGTCAGACTCTTTGATGTTAGGTCCATTCAAAATTGCTCAAATTGTATCTATAATATTTATAATATCAGGTATTTATTTATACAGAAAATATGATAAAATAACTGATTGCAAATATTTGTATAATTATAATGCATAATTATTTATAATTTAAATAGAGGTGAATACTAAAATGAAAAAGAAAGTTGTAGTTTTTGGAGGAGGAACAGGAATTTCTTTTATACTTAGAGGGTTAAAAGATTTTCCAATAGAATTAACAGCTGTTATTACAGTTTCAGATAACGGAAGATCTACTGGTAAGTTAAGAGAAGAATTTCATACTCCTGCAGTAGGAGATATAAGACAAGTAATTACTAATATGTCATCCATAGATGATCCTATAAAAAAGATGATGTCATATCGATTTAAAACTTCAAGTGATTTAAATGGTCATGCGCTAGGAAATTTAATTTTAACATCTATGATGGATATAACAGGTTCATTAAAAGAATCAATAAAAAGTTTGAGTAAACTACTTGATGTTAAACATACTGTCTTACCAATATCTGAAGATTGTGATCTAACATTAATGGGAGAAGATATTAAAGGTAACATTATAGAAGGAGAAGAACAAATAACTGAATCTCCTAATGCAATTAAAAGAATATTTTATAAAAAAGAGCCACAAGTATTACCAGAAGTCATAAAAGCAATTAATGAAGCAGATTTAATTATTTTAAGTATAGGAAGTCTATATACTTCAATTTTACCAAATATAATATGTAAAGAAGTACAGTTGGCGATTGAGGATTCTAAAGCTCCAATTATGTATGTATGTAATGCAGTAACTCAACCTGGAGAAACTGATAACTTTACTGTAGGAGATCATATAGAAATGCTAAACTCATATTTATTATCAAGAAAAATAAATTGTGTAATTGCCAGCAATACCAGAATACCTAAATCAATGGCCAATAAATATGCAACTCAAGAACAAAAAGATCCAGTAATTATAGATTATGAAAGAATTAAAGAAATGGGAGTAGAATTAATAGAAGATGATCTAGTAACTATTGAAGACAATAGAATAAGACACAATAGTTTAAAAGTTAGTTCGATAATCTTCTCTTATCTAATGAGATAATGTCTTATACAGTAAATATAAAAGAAGAAATAGCTAATATAAAATGTACTAAGTCAGAAATGATTGCAGAGTTATCTGGTTTTATTAGAAATAATGGTTCTTTAGTTGATAATACAATAATACTAACAACAGAAAATGAATCTACAAAGAAAAGAATAGAACTTTTTTTGAAAGAAGCATATGAAGTTGAATCTATAGTAGAAATAAAAGATAGTCTAAATTTTAGTAAAAAAGATTTATATGTCATTAATATCAATGATAAAGTTAATTTAATACTTAAAGATATAGGATATAAAGATGATAATGGTAATAACTTATCCACTCCACCAACTTATATAGTTGGAGCTAATGAAGAAATAAGAGCTTACTTAAGAGGAGTATTCTTAAGTTGTGGAAGTATTAATGATCCAAAAACATCAAGATATCATATGGAATTATTAATTTTTTCTCCAAATGAAGCAATATTTGTACAAAAACTTCTTAATTTGTTTGATTTAAAT
>CANQCQ010000067.1 GCA_947589725.1 uncultured Bacilli bacterium
GAGTTTTTCTTTTACTTTATGTTATATTTTTTATTGATATAGATAAACTAAAAGAAAAAATGTTAGAAGAAATCAAGTAAATTGGAAATTGGTTATTTAAAAAATAATATTTTATAAAATTAATCTTATTGATCATGAACGAGATAGTGGCACAAACCGCTATTAAAAATAGACCAGATGTATTTTAATAATAAAAAAGTGTTCTAATTATAACTAATTATGAGCACTTTTTTAAGTTACTTTTGCTTTTTTTATAAATTTGTAGTATAATCTATAGCACGTTGTGAACTACATCTTTTGTTAATAATATTTTTATTGAATAGTACTTCTAACTATGTTAAAATATGAGATATGAGATTAGGGGTATCGAGAAAATAAAAGTGTTCTAATTTATAAAATTTCTTATTTAGAAAGTAGGTTGTTTAATGAAAAAATTTAATTTAATTATACCTAGTGCTAAATTAGTATCTAAGGATATGCAAAATCTAGGAGAATTACCATCTGCACTTTATCCAATTGAATCTAAGCCAGTTTTACAAAGGTTATATAATCAATATAATGATCTTACCAATGAAATTTATGTGGCAGCATATCAAGGTATTGATAAATTTTTGGATTATTTTAAAAGAGATAAAGAGTTAACTGG
The DNA here is from genome assembly GCA_947589725.1 of uncultured Bacilli bacterium. Next base: position 647 of record CANQCQ010000067.1, read on the forward strand.
AATTAATTTAGTTAAATTGAACTATTTAGGTGATTTAGGTCAAACTATATATGCTTGCTTAGAACAAATTAGTGATGATACTGAAAGAGTAATTATTAATTTTGGTGATACTTTAGTTTTTGAATCAATTTCTAATTTACCATTAGATGGTTTCTATTATTCTGAGGATATGTTATCACCTACTTGGACATTCTTTGAAGATAATGAAAAGGGAATTAAATCTATAATTGATAAAAAAGAAATAGAAGGTAATAATAATTTAGATATTAAAAAGTTATTTGTTGGTGTATTTAGTTTTGATCATAAAGACTACTTAAAAGAGTGCTTAAATGAAGCATTAAATAAAGATAATCAAATGGATTCTTTTTATGCTGCAATCTTAAAATATAATGAATTATATCCAATGAAGGGAATTAAAACAAATGCTTGGTGTGATATTGGTCATCAAGATAAATACTATAATGCTCAACTTGGAGTTAAAGCACGTGAGTTTAATCACATAACAATAGATTTTGATAGAGGTAATTTAAAGAAAACAAGTACTGAACGTGATAAATTTATCGGAGAGATTCTTTGGTATATAAAATTACCACAAGACCTTGAATATGCTAGACCTAGAATATTTTCATATTCTATTGATTATAATAATACATTTGTGTCAATGGAATATTATTCATATCATACATTACATGAATTACTATTATATAGTGATATCAGTAAGAAACAATGGAGAACAATATTTGATAAAATAAAATTTATTTGTAAAGACTTTTCTTTATATACTACAACAGGAAATGGTATAGTAGAGTCTCTTGAATCTATGTATTTAGATAAGACAATACAAAGATTAAATAAATTAAAAGAAAATGAATTCTTTAAAAAATATTTTAATCAGTCTTTTTATGTTAATGGAATAAAATATATGTCTTTAGATGAAATTATTGATAAATTAAGAGAAGAATTACCTAAGATTTTATTTAATGTAGATAAATTTACTATCATTCATGGAGATTTATGCTTTAGTAATATTTTAGTTGATTCTAATAATTCATTTGTAAAATTAATTGATCCAAGAGGTAAATTTGGTTCTTTTGATATATATGGAGATCAAAGATATGAGTTTGCTAAATTATTCCATAGTATTGATGGAAAATATGATTATATTATAGAGGAACAATTTGATTTAGCTATTGATAGTAATGGAATTAATTATAAGATAAAAGATCAAAAGCGCTCATTTGATTTATACCAAGAGTTTTTAGAGTCTTTTAAAGATTTAATAGGTGAGAGAACAAAAGAAATTGAACTCATAGAATCACTTTTATTCTTAAGTATGATTCCTTTACATAATGAAAGTTTAAGGCAACAATGTGTTATGCTTGGAACTGGAATAGAAATTTTAAATAGATGTATTGATATACGTAGTTAAAAAGGAGTTATTAATATGTTTGATGAGTATACATTTGTTTGTGATATTGATGGGACTTTATGTCCTATAAAAAAGCAAGATGAAAAATATGAAGATTTGGTACCTTATAAAAATATGTTAAATAAATTAAAATATTATCATGATAATGGTGCTAAAATAGTATTATTTACTTCTAGAAATATGAAATCTTATAATGGGAATATAGGACTTATTAATAAAAATACAGCGAAGATATTGTTAAATTGGTTAGATAAATGGAATATTCCATATGATGAAATTATTTATGGAAAGCCATGGCCTGGGAAAAAAGGTTTTTATATAGATGATCGTACTATACGTCCAGATGAATTTTTAAATAATTCTTTGGATGAATTAAATGAAATTTGTAAAAACTCACATGAAAAAGAGGAGAATTAGAATGGATATTATAATAACAATGGCTGGAGTTGGAAGTCGTTTTCGTAAAGCAGGATATAATGTTCCTAAGTATATGATAAAAGCTAAAGATAAGACATTATTTGAATGGTCAATGGAGAGTTTAGTTGATTATAATCCATATACTAATAAATATATTTTTGTAGTTAGAAAAGAAGACAAAGCTGAAAACTTTATAAGAGAAAAATGTAAAAACTATAATATAAAAAATATTGAAATAATAGAATTAGATGAAGCAACTGATGGGCAAGCAACTACAGCTTTATTGGCAGTAGAACATTGCGATGATTCTGAAAGTATTATGATTTACAACATCGATACTTATGTTGAAGCACATGAGCTTAAATATTCTGATATATCTGGGGATGGTTATATACCTTGTTTCCATTCTCCTGGAGATCATTGGAGTTTTGTTCGTACTGATTCTTTAGGTAATGTTGTTGAAATAAGAGAAAAAGAAAGAATTTCTGATAACTGTACATTAGGAGCATATTATTTTAAAAGTGCTAAATTATATCGAACTATATATAATGAGTATTATTCTGATGATTCTAAAATGGAAAAAAATGAAAAATATATAGCTCCATTATATAATTATATGATTTCTAAAGGAATGAATATATCTATGAGTATTGTAGATAATAAGAAAGTTCATGTTTTAGGAACTCCTGAAGAACTAGATGTTTTCTTAAAGGAGGATTAAAAAATGAAGAAAAAAATCAAAGTAGTTATTGAATCAGCAAATAGATGGTCTTATTTCTATTGGTTTTTATTAGGATTTTATGAATTAGAAAAAGAAGGTAAAATAAAATTAAAATTTGATTTATCTTTTGAAAATTGGATGAGTTCTAATAAATATACGAAAAAAATAGGTAATAAATTAAAAATATTTCATGAAGATTCATATAATTTGAATGGTTATGTATTATATCCCGATAATACAAAGAAATATTTTTGTATTGATAGTGCTGATTCTCCTTTTCTTTTTAATGGTGAAGATTTAAATAAAGTAAATTGTTATTTTAAAATGCAATGTCCTATTAATCTTGATTGTTCTTACTTTCCTTTGACAGATAAAATTCATATTCCATGGTTAGATCATCATCATAAGAAGCAATTACATAGTTATTTATCGGTTGGTGAAAGAGGAGAGAGAGCTGTATGTTCTTCTTTTTCTAAAAATCGTTCTAAAATAAAGCCTTTAATGATTGGACCTAGACGTTTGGGTAATGGGATAAGCTATAAAGAGTTAAAAAAAGGATATGATAATTACTTACAATCAAGAACTACTAAAAAAGAAAATAAAGTTATGTGTTATTTTGGAAATGCAAAAGGTCCTGAATCAGAAAATAATATAGATAAACTAGATTTTGATTATGAAAAAGATATAGTTGGTTATTATAAAGATGAAATATCTCATCCTAATGAAAAACGTGCTAGGGTAGCAGATATTATTAATGAGTTTGGAAATGGATATGATGGAAGAATCATCAGCTTAGGAAATTCTGATTCTGGACAAGCTAAAAATAATGACTTAGTGGTTCCAATAGAGAAATTTTGTGATTTTATTGCGAAATTTGAATATAACTTTAATGTTTCAGGTTATCGATTAAGTATACCAAATCGTTTTATCGAAAGTTTTATGGTAGGAACTGGAATTATTACGGATAAATTATCTGTTAAATGGTATTTGCCTTTTGATAAAACAGAAGTACATGAAACAGTTAGTATGGGATATTTAAAAAATAGTGATGTTGATTGGGATAGCGTAAAAGATGATTTAGCTCATTTAGAAAAATCTGATCCTAATAAAATTATTTCTTGTTTTGAAGAAAAATGGTCTCCTAAAAAGGTTGCTTCTTACATACTAAAAGAAATTGAAAATAGTTAAATGTAGAATTTAATTAATTCAAGTGCTATAATCATAATAGAAAGTAAGTAGTTTAGAAAGGAATAATTAAAATGAAGGTAATTTGTGTTGGTCACTCAACGTATGATACTACTCTTCCTATGGATCAGTATCCAACTGAAAATATAAAATATCGTATTGAAAAACATATTGAATGTGGTGGAGGTCCTGCTGCTAATGGAGCTTATTTACTTGCTAAATGGGGAATGGATACTGCTATTGCTTCGATAATTGGTAATGATTATTACGGAGATCAAATAATTAAAGAATATCAACAAGTAGGTTGTGATACTTCTTTACTTGAAAAAAGAAATGATCATTATACTTCTAGCAGTTATATTATAGCTAATAAGTTAAATGGTTCAAGGACTATAATTACTTCTAAAGATAAGAGTATTCGCAAATTAAATAAGTCTTTAAAAATAGATTGTGATGTTATTTTAATTGATGGTGAACATCCAGAATCTGCTGAAGAATTACTATATTATAATGGTAAAGACAAAATAACAGTTATGGATGCAGGACGAGTTAATGTTGATACTAGACATTTAGGTAAAATGGTCAAATACTTAATTTGTTCAAAGGATTTTGCTGAAAAGTTTTGCAATATGAAATTAAGTGCAAATGATTTAGATGGATTAGTTAAAGCTCATCAAGAATTAAGTTCTTATTTTAATAATCAAGTTATTATTACATTAGAAGATAAAGGTAGTTTTACATATATAGATGATGGATATGAAATAATTCCAAGTATTAAAGTAAAAGCTATAGATTCAACAGGAGCTGGAGACATATTTCATGGAGCTTTTACATACTTTATTAGTAATGGCTATAGCTTAAGAGAGACTATTAAGTATGCTTCTATAACTGCTGCTATATCAGTAACTAGGGTAGGAGCTAGATACTCCATTCCAACACTTAATGAGGTCCTTAACTATGATAACATTATATAGTAATTGTCCAACTTTAGATTTACATGGTATTGATCGCGAATATTCTACAATTTTGATTAAAGATTTTATAAAAGATAATTATACTTTAAGGAATGAAACAGTAATTATAATACATGGTATAGGAACGGGAGTAATTAGAAAAACTACTCAAGAAGTTCTTAAAAAATGTAAGCTTGTAGAAAGCTATAAAATGGTTAATTTTAATGCTGGTCA
>CANQCQ010000068.1 GCA_947589725.1 uncultured Bacilli bacterium
CTGATTCATCACAATCATAACAATACATTACTTTATCTTTTAGAAGTTTATTTCCAATGTAACCAGAGCCACCAGAACCAGAAACATCTGAATTTGTACCTGAAGTTGTTGATGAAAAACCTCCATAAAGTCCACCACCGGAACCTCCATTACCTTCACCGCCTCCAGCATAACCATTTGTTCCATCTCTTCCATTTTGTCCTTGTCCAAATTGATATCCTGTTGTTTGGGTTGCTCCTAATGATACATTGATAGTACCATATAAATTGGCAGAACAATCATTTCCTTTAAATCCACCACCAGATCCAGCATCATCAAAATCTTTATCCCAATTAATTCCACCTGTTGTTCCACCACCTCCTCCAGCAACAATTAATATTTTATCTAAATCTGTTTCTGGATTTAGTGTTGATAATAATCCTTGTTTAGTAGCTATATGAGTTGCTCCTCCGGCACCGGATCCACCAAAAGCAGTTGATGCACTTGATGTTCCTCCATTACCACCACCATTGTAGCCACCTAAACCACCTTGAGTACTATTGGTTTCTTCACCTTTGCCACCTACATAAATATATAGCTTAGTACCTTTATCTAAAACAGTAACTCCTGTTGCATATCCGCCATATCCGCCACCTTTTTCTGTTGTACCACCTGATGCTCCCCAAGCTTCAATCTTATAATCTCCAGATCTATTTACATAAAATATTTGTTCACTACCTGAATATTCATAATTCCAAACTTTTTTACTATTATCATTCTTAACATTTATAAATTCATAATCATAAGTTAAATCCAATGTTTGATCAGTAGATAAGACTTCAGTAACATTATAATCATATTCAACATGTAAATTAACTTTACGAGTTGCGCCAGCATTAATAATATCATTCTCAGATAACTCAGTTCCATCAGCTTCATAAGTTGCTTTTGAAATAAAATAATTTGCAATATCATCTGTTAATCCAGTAACTTTAACACTATTAAGTAAAGCATTTATTGTTCCTTTATTAACTATATTGAAACTAATATCCATATAGTCTCCAGGCTTTGTAAATGTACCACCAACTGTGATTGACACATTATCTTCATTTATTTTAGCTGTACCATTTTCTATTCTTTGACTAACTATTTTTAAATCTCTAAATTCTACTCCAAAAGTTGAATCATTAAAACCAATATTTCCATTAATATTCAAATTAGCTGTTAAATATGCAAAACCGATACCCAAAAATATAACTAATGCAAAAATAAGATAAATTCTTCTATCTTTCTCCACAACTATCACCTTACCTTACCTATAATACATTGTATCAAAACTATTACTATAAGTCAAAAGAAAAAATATATATAAAAATATATACTTTTCTAACTTTTTTATTCAACTGTAACTGATTTTGCCAAATTCCTTGGTTTATCAATATCAAGACCTCTATATTTAGCTGTATAGTATCCAATAAGTTGTAATACTGGTACTACAAGTAAAGGCTGAAAATAAGGGCTTACTTTTGGAACAACATATCTAAATCCATGATTAGGTACATCAGAATTATTAGTAATTGTAAAGATACTAGCATTTCTTGATTTAACTTCAACAACATTAGATTCAGTCTTATCAACTATCCTATCATCTGTTATAATTGCAAATACTGGTACACCTTTTTCAATCAATGATATAGTTCCATGTTTTAATTCACCAGCTTGGAATGCATCACTATGAATATATGAAACTTCTTTTAATTTTAAACTACCTTCCATACAAATTGCATAGTCTATTCCTCGACCTATAAAGAAAGCATCATGAACTTTATAAATTGATAAAGCAACACTTTGGAAAATTTCTCTTTCTCCTAATACATTATTTAAAAGACTTGGTATTTTTTTAGCTTCTTCTAAAGCATCTTTGTCATTTGTTGCTCTTATAACTAAAAGTGATAACATAGCAACCTGTAATATATAAGCTTTTGTAGTTGCAACAGCCACCTCAACTCCAGCACCGATAAATAATGAATTATCACATTCACGAGCAATTGTACTTGTTTCTACATTAACAATTCCTAAAGTGTCTATTCCTTCATCTTTAGCTTTTCTCATAGCAGCAATTGTATCAGCAGTTTCTCCAGATTGGGAAATCAAAATAACCAAAGTTTTTCTATCATAAATAACTTTTTTATATCTATATTCTGATGCACACTCTACATAACATTTTATATTACATTTTTCTTCTATTAAACTTGCTCCTACAATTCCAGCATACATAGCAGACCCACAAGCTACTATATGAATTTCTTTATAATCACATAAATTAGGTAATTTAGAAAAATCACTGTATCTCTCAAATAAATTATTTAAAACTTTAGGTTCTTCCATTATTTCTTTTAACATAAAGTGCTCATATCCACATTTATCAGCATCTTCTGCACTAATATTTGCATGAATAACATCTTTCTTTATAATTTTACCATCACTAAACACTTCTATTTTATCTTTACTTAAAATGGCTATTTCACCTTCATTTAATAAACTATAATCTTTTGTATAATTAATTATAGCAGCAATATCAGAAGCTATATAATTGCCATCAGTTCCATATCCAATAATTAATGGAGAATCTTTTCTAACAGCATATAATTTATCATCATCTCCAAAAATTATTCCTAAAGCATAACTACCTTTAAGTTTAGAAATAGCCTTTTTTATAGCATATAAAGCATTCCCATCATAATATTTATTAATTAAAGCACAAGCAACTTCTGTATCAGTTTCACTTTTAAAAACTACACCTTCCTGTTCAAGCTCTTCTTTTAATGTTCTAGCATTCTCAATAATACCATTATGAACAATAGTAACATTTTCAACTTTATGAGGATGTGCATTTTCCTCTGTTACTCCACCATGAGTAGCCCATCTAGTATGAGCAATTCCTAAATTAGAATTATCAACTCCTAATTTACTAATTTTTTCTTCCAAATTAGATATTCTACCAACTGATTTAATGATAGATACACCATCATTTGTCTTCAAGGCTATTCCACTTGAATCATAACCCCTATATTCTAATTTTTTTAAACCGTCAATTAAAATTTCTTTTGGATGTTTTTCTCCAACATATCCAACTATTCCACACATATATTTTCCTCCACTATTAAAACAATTAGTGAAGATATATACTTTGTTATAATTTTGATTTTATTTTTTCCTATATATCTAACGAACCACTTTGTCCGTAGCAGCATCCGCCGAATCTTTCGATCACTACTAACCTCGTCAAGTATTTAAACTCCAGGCGCTTAAATAGTTTTTCTACTCCTTTACTTAAACCATTCTACTTATATTATATGTGTTAAATATTATTTTGTAAATAAAAAAACTGTCAAGGACTTAACACAAGACAGTATTAGTAAGAGCAAATAAAGAATCATTGATTTTATCAATATCATAATCACCTTTAGCTATAAAATATCTTAAAATCAAGTCAAATTCCTTTGTAGTACTTAGATAATATCCAGCACTTTCAAGCAATTTAGTAGTATCGTCAAGATTTAATTCAAGAGCAATACATAATTTTAAAATATTATTTCTAGAAAAGTTGTAATTTTCATCACTCCTAAACTTAGAAAATAGCCTTCGGTCAATCCCTGCTCTATTGTAGACAAAAGAGTCTTTACAAACCTCATTTTTCTTTTCAAAATATTTATCTATGTAGTCAAATACTAGTTTGTAAAAGCTAGTTGTCTTTGATTGATTTAGATAATTCATTAGTTGTTGTTTTTCATTATTATTCATATTAATCCCTCCATTTATAATTTCAACTAATAAGATCAATCACATATCAATCCATAGAGATTAATTTTTTATAAAATAATAATTACAACTAATTGTCTAAATCGCTCTAATTTTAGCACAGTTCATATTGATTGTCAAACTTTAGTGACCTTTAACAAATAAATTAAGATGCTCCTCACATTAATCCTATATAAACAAGCATATTCAGCCACAGGCAAGTAATAGCTCTAGTAGAGAGCGACTCTACGTCCACTTTTACTTAAGTTTTCACTCCTAGACCCAAAGAGAATAATACTCTCAATTCCAACACGCGGTAGAATAATCATCCACATTCTTGATCTTCATATTGCAGATTTGTGCCGAAATACAGGTTTGAATCTTATAGTATATTGCTATACTTCAACTGCAAGTTCATTTAAAGCCTTAATGGTAATTTCAGCTAGTCTCTATCCACCACAGATAGTAACATTACTGTTCTACTAATCTACTTCGTATAAATACTCATAGCCTTTCGAAGATCGGCCCGATTCTCTCCTTGCCTTTACTCTCATATATAAGACAACTATTATCTTTTTCGTGATTACTCACTCTCAGAATCATTATCACTAATAACTCCCACTCAATCCACTATAGTTCACACTCTAGTTAATAAGAACAAGATAATATCTATGCTACTTTGCTCTAGTAGTTTTTCACATAGTTCTTAATTTATTTGTCAAAGATCACTAATTGCTTAACTGTTTTAATTATATTATATAATTTCAAAAAAAATGTCGCTTTTAATGCGACAATTTATATTTTATTCTATATTATCATCTAGTCTTTCAATATTATCATTTTGTTCTAAAAGTTGAGAAGCAAAAATTCTATCAAATTCAGGCATTGATTTTCTAATAACATCAGGATATATATTTTTACTACTTAAAATAGCATTTCGAAAATCTTTAGCTAAAACTTCATGTCTATTATCAAATAAAGCATTAGAAAAAGCTTCTTGTACCAAAGTTAATGAAACATCTGGATATCTTGAACCTATCTCATATATTCTTTTATATTCAGAAGTAATATCAGTAATAAATTCCATCAATTTACTAGTAACATAAGGAGTATAGTTTATTTTAACTCCTGTTCTTTTTTCAATTTTTGGTAAAGTTCCAATTAATATTTGAATATTTTCTTCTCTAGTAGGTTCAAATATTTCTACTTTTTGAAAACGTCTAACAAAAGCTTTATCTCTTAATATATATCGCTCATATTCATCAGTAGTAGTAGCACCTATTACTTTTATATCTCCACGATCTAGTGCTGGCTTAAACATATTTGCAAAATCCAATGCTTCTCCTTTAGAACCTATTAAAGTATGAATTTCATCAATAAATAAAATCAACTTAGTTTCTTTTTTTAATTCTTCTAGCAATATTTGTACCTTTGCTTCTCCAGTCACAGGATCTACTCCAAGTATTGCTGAAGTATTTATTTTAATAACTTGATAATCTTTTAATGCATCAGGTACTAATCCTTTTTGAATTCTATATGCTAATCCCTCAACAGTAGCAGTTTTACCAACTCCAGGCTTTCCTACTAAAACAGCACTTTTATCAGGAGTTAATAAAATTAAAATTAATTGTTTTATTTGCTCATCTCTACCTATAGCAGGATTAGTAATATAATCCTTATTTTGGAAGTTTTCCCCATAAGTTTTTAATACACTAGTTCTT
>CANQCQ010000069.1 GCA_947589725.1 uncultured Bacilli bacterium
ATTTATATGTTCCTCCAATTGCACTTTCTCCAACTTGTGCATTACTTACTGACCAAGAATCTCCTATAAACAATAATTTTTTACCAACTTTTCTTTGCGTAGGTGTAGTAACAGTTGCATCTGATGGCACATACAAGCCATAAAAATCCTCTGTTAAATCTACTTTTATGTTTCTTTGTTTTGATTCATTGAATTCAACTCTATAGTATGAAGTAGTAGTAGAATTTTCTTCTGCATTTTGACTACTTGATATTTTCTTATAACCATTGCCTTCATCAGCAGAAACCTCACAAGGTCCAGCAGCTATAATAACAAATTTAGCGGCATTTGTTCTAAATTCTACTTCATAGGAAGATTTATTTTTTTCAGATTTAACCATATTTCCAATAATTCCACGATTTACATCTGCAAAAGATGAGCTCCCTGTAAACACAAGTTGAGAATTATATGATTTAAAAATAGGGTTAACTGTTCCTTCATTGTTATTATTAGCCCATACAGTATTTATCGGACTAATTGGCTCTATGGAACTATCTCCATCAGAACCACAGTATACTACTTTAGCTGTAGCTGCACTATACTCTGATATTGGAGTTTCATTTACAGTAATTGTACTTGGTATTTTTACTTCAATTCCATTTTTTAAATCTTCTTTTGTATATTTTGTATTTTCTGCACCTATTTTTAGGCTATCTGGAATAAATTCCGTTTCCTCTGGTATATTATCTTTTAAATTTGCAACATTTATAAGGTCTCCATTATTAGTTATTTCTACATTATAAGTTATCTGTTCCCCTTCTTGTACATAATTTGAATTCTTACCTTCTATTTTTGCAGTTTTTGTTCCAGTAATTCCACTATTTTGTGTAGCCTCTTTCTTTACAGTAATTGTCACAGAATTTGTATCTTTTTCATCTACTTTTGCTGTATTTGTTATTACTTTTTGTGTACCTGTAAAGTCTTCTACAATTACATCAAAAGTAATGCTCAATCCTATTTCTTTATTTGCTTCTACATCTCCTATTATTCCACTTTTTAAAACTTCTTGATCATATTCGGTTTTTTCACCATTTACTTTTATACTATCTTCTACAAATCTCGTACCACTTGGAATATTATCTTTTACAGTTACAACTTTATCTTCTCCATTTTTACTTATATCTATTTTATAAGTAATTTTATCTCCAACTTTAGCTGTAGTTTCTCCTCCTTCTATTGTTGCCGTTTTATTCGTTGTTAATTTTTCCTCTGGTAATTTATTAGCTATTAATCCTGCATTTATATTTTCTGCAATAATAATTGTATCATTTGCCCTATCTAAATCTAACACATCTGTCTCTAATGTTTCTTTATTAAATCTACTATTGTTTTTAGCTACATCTCCAGCATCTTGTTCTGTTAATATGTATTCTTTACCTAATTCAATTTTTACTTTATATTTCCCTCTTTGTAGATTTTTAAAATTATAACTTCCATCTTCCCCTGTAACAATCGGATCAATTGTTTTTCCTAATAAATCAGTTACTTTACCATTTGTTTCTGATAACAATGTTAATGTTATATTGCTTAAAGGTGTTTCCCCACTTTCTTTTACTCCATTTTTGTTACTATCAAGCCATACTAAACCTTTTACTTCTCTATCTATAACTGACATTTCTTCTATTGATGTTTTTAATTCATTTACATCTTCTTGTGTAATTGCTGTTGCTCTATTAGCATATAAATCTAAAGGCTTATTATTCTCTGTTTTTAAATATAAATCTATTTCTAATGTTGTATGTGCTTTTACCATTCCCGTTAAAAGAAAAGCTGTAGCTTCTTGCTTTACTTCTCCTAAAGGTTTATCCGTCCAGCTATGGTCTAATAATCCAGGATCTGTTACTGTTATGTTCTCTTCTGTTAAATTGTTTTCATTTGTTATCTTTAAATTTAAGTTTCCATCTCCATTACTATCTACTCCATTTGCTGATACATTGATAGAGTCTATAGTAAAGCTTCCATTAAAACTACTACCTCTTTGATCATCATTATAAGGTAATACATCTAATAATTTAAACGAATTTAAATCAGAATCAGATTTATTAGAAAATGTTAAAACATAATGCAAAGTTTCTCCAATTTCTATTGCTGGAATCTCTCTTTTCATTGTAAATACATGAGATAATAAATTTACCACAGTTATATCTGTTTTTGCCGTCATTGATGAAGTTCTTTGATCATTTCCTACTCTGTATTTACCATCTTTTCCTGGTAGTTCCATAATTTTAGCAGTTGCTGTATATATGTGATTATTGTCAGTATCTTCACTTATATATGCTGTAAAATTTAAATCTGGTATATTTTCTATAGTTGTACAATCTTCTTTTTGCCAAGTTAATGTAGTTGAACCATCCTCATTTGTAATAATAGTTGGTTCATTCTCACTTGAGCTTCCCGGTTTATAAGTTAGACCTTTTGGTAAAGTTACAATAAGCTGTATTTTTGCCCCTGTAACATCTGGATCAGTTGGAAGTGCTTTACTTAGATTTGTTTTTACATCATACTCTACTTCATTTTCTGCATTTCCTATATCATATATATTTGGATTTTTATTTTCTGTTTGTTTTGCAGTCATTTCAACTCCTAGTTTTGCTGCTAAAATTTTTAAACTATCCCCATATCTTATAGCATCCCACCAATCCCTATGCTGTACACTCCAAGAATGAGTGCCAGGCACTAAATTTCCATCTTCATCATAAGCTGATTTTACATATTGTAGATGTTCAATTTTATATATCTTATCGCCATAATCTTTTATATCGTTAGTAAGTAAATGCGTTTGTCTGGTTCTATCCAAATCATTTTCAGTATTGTAAAGTCTAACATCAGATACAATCTGGGCAACTTGATTAATAGGCGCATCTTTTTTTATTTTAAATGGCACATTTAGACCCAGTTGCTGTTCTTTTTTAATTGTACCCGTTACTGATTCTCCCATTACCCCTACACATATTTTTTTATCGTTCTCCAAGCTTTCTAAAGTATCATAATATTTCAAATCATCCATTGAAGTATTTATCATTTCTTGATCATTTATCCAACCTGTTCCATCTTCTTTGGCTGCAAATAAATAATTACATGTTATTAGATATCCTTCATCTCTATCTAACTTAGTATTCCATAATGAAGTTACAAATTGTGATTCATCAGCTCCTATCTCTATGGCTTCATCATCAAATTTTAATAATATATCATAATCTACAATACTGTCTTTTAACATATTTGTTTGCTCAGCTGCTACTTCTGTTCGAACCAATATATCACTGCCTATATATTCACTTGCATTTCCAGATCCAAAAGCAGTTGATAATTCAGTAAACTGATCTTTTAAGTACCTTTGGACTTTAAAAAAACTAGGTTCAATATTAGCTACCATATCTATTGAAGCTGAATCATTATCAGATTTTACATCATGTGTTGCTATGTCTCCACTAATTGTTTCTATATTCATATTAGAAACTTTAACAGTTACGTTTGTATTTGTATTTTCTTTCATAAATTCTTCATCTGCATCTATTGCAATGCAGAAAATACCTGTCGAAATTATTCCAATATTTTCATCATAAGATTTCTCATCATCAGAATTATAAGCTGCTCTATCAATTCTATCAGGAAATGCTTCTGAAATAGCCCAATTAGAAATTTTTACTTCTATTTTATGAGCTTCATGATTATCTGTCATAGTTAAATCACCATTTTGATAAACTACTCTCCTTAAATCATTATAAAAATAATTACTTTCTATATTTTTAGAATACGGAATAGTCCATCCAGTCCAAGATGATTCAGGTATAACATTTTTTGAATCTCCTAATGTATCTCCTGTATTCATATTATATTTATAATTGTATAATCTAGCTGTTTGAGATCTATCTGAAGTTGTACCACCATTTCCATTATCTGTTAATAATACACTATAATCTATATCAAATTTTATATCGCCTTGCGGTTTTTCTATTCCTTTTAATCCTTTTTCTTTGTTTTCTCCTATAAATCCAAATGAAAAGTTATATACATTTAATCTGATTTCTTTATCATCTTGCGTCATTACAGTATTGTTGTTTGGACAATTAAGCGCAATGTCATATTTATTTGTAGCACTTACAATTACAGGTTCCTCTATTTTTAAATCTGATTCTTCTCCTTCTTCATTTCCTACCAAACTTACTTTAATATCTTCTGGCGCAAATTGAAATTTATTTTCAGCCCATAAAACTTTTGCAGAAAGTAACAATGCTTTTTCTCCTGGTATACTTACTTGATTATCTTTCATAGTATAATATCCAACAAATGTTAATCCATCTTCTGAAATAATACTCCCTGGATCTGCCCATCCCATTGTAGTTAAATCCCATCTAACTTTACCATTACAGCTATCAGGCAATTTTGCAACTATTTTTATTGTACCAACTTCTAAACTTTGAGTTTCACCTTCTTTTAGTCCCATACCCACATCTACTGTATATGACAAAAAATCAAGTGTACGTATTATATTATTGTCTGGACTTTCATCATTTCCAGGATCATTATTTCCATCAAAATAACCTTCTCCTGTTTTTCTTTCAGTAATTTTTAATGACTTTACTAATGCTTTTTGCCCTGCTGTTTTATCAAAACTTTCTTCTACTTGTTCCATTCGTTCTTTAGTAGATACTGATGCTAAAAATTTATCTGTTTTTGAACTAATCATTGTTTTTACAGTAGAAGAAAAAGTCATGCATAGCATAACACAATAAAATATTATTGCAAATAATAATATTCCTTTTATATTTATTCTTCTAGCTTTATTACCATATCTACAGCCTTTTTTTATTCTATTTGAATCTTTATTCATTAAACTTTCCCCCCATTTTTTAAGTCAACCAATAGGTAAATAGAATATCCTATGCTTTCCTACTTAGAGTATAAGATATAATATTTACCTCATTAATTATTTTCAATTTTTATTATTTTTTACTTTGTAAAAGTTATCTGTGTGTGTGTGTGTACTCTCCCAACGTTTTCACGCATCTCATATTTTCTCCTTTTATTTATCTCGTTGTTTATATAATATCATATAAAATTTATAATTTCAAAGCAATATTCTTCCCTTTTTTACATTTTCTACAATTTTATTTATATAATTTATCTATATATCAGCATTTTCTGGGCTTTTCGTTCTTGTGTTACATTTTTGTTGCATTTTTGTTACATTTTTGTTACATTTGTTTTATTGCACTTTTGTTCTTCTAGGCTGGCTAGATTCGAACTAGCGCATGCCAGAGTCAAAGTCTTATCTTTCATCTAACTTTTAACATTTTTTGTTAAT
>CANQCQ010000070.1 GCA_947589725.1 uncultured Bacilli bacterium
TTGGAGCATAATTTAATTGGCTATTATATGTTTAATGAGGTAAAACCTAATCCTACAGTGAAAAATGTTCAAGATGGACTACTAATGGCAAATATTAATAATGTTGATTCTATTATTGCTGTAGGAGGAGGAAGTGTTATTGATACCGCAAAAGCAATATCAATAATAATGACAAATCCTGAATTCAATGATGTAGTTAGTTTAGATGGAGTTGCAAATACAAAAAACAAGGGATTGCCTCTCATAGCTTTACCAACTACTTCAGGAACAGCTGCAGAAGTTACTATTAATTATGTAATAACTGATGAAACAAGAACTAAAAAAATGGTTTGCATAGATGTGCATGATATACCAATTGTTGCAATTGTTGATCCAGATTTAATGGATGGAATGCCTCAAGGATTAGCAGCTGCTACTGGAATGGATGCATTAACACATGCTATGGAAGGATATATAACAAAAGCTGGTTGGTTAATTCCAGACATGTTTCATATAAATGCTATGGCATTAATATTTAAAAATTTAGAAAATGCAGCAAATAAAAAAGATAAAAGCGCTATAGAAAAAATGGCTTACGCTCAATACATTGCTGGAATGGGTTTCTCCAATGTTGGATTAGGAATAGTTCATTCTATGGCACATTCATTGGGAGCTTACTTTGATACTCCTCATGGGGTTGCAAATGCTTTATTATTACCTTATGTTATGAAATTCAATGGAAAAGTTTGCCCAGAATTATTTAGAAATATGGGGTATGCATTTGGTTTAGATATGAATAATTTAAGTGATGAAGAAGCTGTTGATAAAATTGTTGATGCTTTAAAAGAATTGTCAAAGAAATTGAATATACCTCAAAGGTTAAGAGAAATAGGAATACCAAAAGAAATGATTCCTACTCTAGCAAAACAAGCAATTAATGATGCTTGTACTCCAGGAAATCCTAGAGAAGTTAGTGTAGAAGATATTATTAAGTTATATGAAGAAGCATATTAGAAAAGAGGAAAATAAAGATGTTAAAGTCAAAAGTTGGATATAGTATTGATGAAGACAATTTTACAATTGGGGTTAAAACAGCAACAACAGCAACTGAAGGAATGGAATATGCTAAATTAGGATTTCTATATACTTCTGCAAATAATGATATAAAAGAAATAATAAAAGGAGTTAGATCAGTTACAGATATTCCATTAATAGGTTGTACAAGTAGTGGAGCTATAATTACTCCGGATGGTATCATAACTTCTGAAAATGGATTTGCTGGTATGATGTCATTTGATGATCCTGATATGGTAGTTGGAGTTGCATGCCATGAATCTGGAAAAGATGCAAGAGCAATTGGACGAAAAGTTGCTATTGAAGCAGTAGAAAATGCAAAAACTACTAGGGCTCCAGCTTATTTTTACATGGTTGCAAGTCCAAAAGAAGAAGAAGATTATTTAATGGGAATTCAAGATGTTATTGGAAGAGTACCTGTTTTTGGTGGAAGTGCAGCTGATGATTCAGTTGAAGGAAAATGGAAAATTATTTGTAATGATAAAGTGTTTAATGATGGAGTAGCTGTTGCTTTTTTCTATACTGACAATGAGATAGCAACTTCATATACTGGTGCATATAATGAGACAAAAAATATTGGAATTATAACAGAAGTAAAAGATAAAAGAACTTTAGTTTCAATAGATGGAATTTCGGCATTAAAAAAATATGCTCAATGGTTGAATGTAAAACCAAATTCTCTAATAGGATCTAATTTATTAGCAGCATCCATAACAAAACCTTTAGGAGTAAAAGATCCTCTTGGTAATTTGACAGTAATACGTCATCCTATGTTTGGTAATGATGAAGGTACAAAAACTAATGCAGATGATACTATTACGTTAGGAAACAAAGTTGTAGAAGGAACAGCTATTATTCAATTAGAGTCTAGTATTGATGAGTTAATATCTTCAACTGGAGATACTTTAAAAGATGTAAGAAAACAGTTATATACTTCTCCAGCAGCTTATATATTAATACATTGTGGTGGAAGAAAATTAGGAATTGGAGACAGAATCGAAGAAGTATATAAACAACTAGTAAAAGAGGCTAAGGGAGTACCTTTTATAACAGTATTTACTTTTGGAGAATATGGATATGATGAGCACTCTTCAAATATCTGTGGAGGGTTAATGCTATCTTTTACAGCATTTGGTAAAAACTAATATATAATATTAAATTAAAATAAAATCTATATTTAAAAAGTGAAAGTGTACATAAAAGTGTATGCTTTTATTTTGATTTTATAATTACTACAAAAAATGACAGCACTAATTCTTTTTAATGTTTTCTAATAAAATATATAATTTTGTAAAACACTAAAAATTAACAACATTGTAATTTAAATAAAAAAATTATTATATATAATCTACTTTTATATGGTATAATTGTACGTAAATTATGTGGTGATAAAATAAAGTAATTAAGTAAAATTTGCAAAATAAACAAAACGGTAGTTTATTATGTGTTTTAGATTAATAATTATATCATTGGGGAGTTAGATGATAGTGGAAAAATATAAAGAAATAGAAAGAAGTATTATAAAAAAATACCGTAAAGATATATGGTCAAAGTTTATTAAAGCTGTAAAAGATTATGAACTTATTAAAGAAGCTGACAATATAATGGTTTGCATAAGTGGTGGTAAAGATTCATTTTTATTGGCTAAGTGCATTCAAGAACTTCAAAGACATGGCAAAGTTAAGTTTAATGCTCATTATGTAGTTATGGATCCAGGATATAGTGACTATAATAGGAATTTTATAATCAATAATGCAAAGATATTAAATATTCCAATAGAAATATTTAGAAGTGATATATTTGATGTTGTTGAAAAAGTTGGTTCTGCAAGTTCTTGTTATTTATGTGCTAGAATGAGAAGAGGATGTCTTTATAATCATGCTAAAGATTTAGGTTGTAATAAAATAGTATTAGGTCATCATTTTGATGATGTTATAGAAACAACTTTACTGTCAATGTTTTACAGTTCAGAAGTAAAAACAATGATGCCTAAATTGCATAGTGATAATTATCCAGGGATAGAGCTTATAAGACCATTATATTTGGTACATGAAGATTCAATAATTTCTTGGAGTAAAAGTAATGGATTAGGATTTATTAAGTGTGCTTGTAAATTTACAGAAGAATGTTCAACAATAGATGAAAATAAGAGTAAAAGAAAAGAAGTAAAGAAATTAATCAAAGATTTAAGAAAGATAAATAAAAATATTGACTACAATATTTTTAAAGCATTAGACAATGTCAATTTAGACTGTATATTAGGAGTAAAGCAAAATGGTAAATATAAAAGTTTTTTAGAGGACTATGACAAATAGTTTGTTAAAAAAATACCCACTAAATTTTAGTGGATATTTTTTTACTTAGAAGTTCAACTAAATAATACATAAGATATGATAATATACATAAAATAAACAGACTTGTAATAACTAAATCTATATGAAATACAGAAGAACCGTATGTTATTAAATAGCCTAAGCCTTTTTTAGAAACAAGTAATTCTCCCATTATTACTCCGATGTAATTCATTGATAAATTTACCTTTAATGTACTAATTAAATTACTATAATTACTTGGAATTATTACTTTATTAAAAATACTAAATTTATTTGCTCCAAAACTTCTCATTAAATAAATGTATTTATTATCTGTATTTGAAAAGTAAGTATATATATTAATTGTCGTTACAAAAATACTAATTAATAATCCCATTAATATAATAGATTTTACTCCAGCTCCAGCCCAAATTATTATAAGAGGCCCAAGAGAAACTTTTGGCAAAGAATTAAGAACAGTTAAATATGGATCTATTATTCTAGAAAAAATAGGTACAAGCCACATTATAGTTGCAATAATAAAACTAATTATAAAAGATATTATAAAACTCACTACTATTTCATATACAGTAACACTCACATGATTAAGTAAAGTACCATTTTTTAATAAATTGTAACTAGTATTTATAATTTCACTAGGACAAGAAGTAAGAAATGTATTAATTAATTTTAGTTTAGCTAATAATTCCCATCCTACTAAAAAAACTATTAAAATTGATACACGGAGTATTGCTACAACAAGCTTTTCACGTTTAATTTTCTTTATATAGTTTATATGTTCAAGAGATTGTGTTAACATCTAAATCACTCCATATCTTATCATGCATTTTATTAAAATTAATATCTAACTTTCTTGAATAAAAATCTTTACTATTAAATTCAATGTCATAGATTTTTTTAACAGATCCAGGACGTTTAGTTAAAACTATTATTCTGTCAGAAGTATTTAAAGCTTCAGACAAATCATGTGTAACCATGATAGCAGTTTTGTTTTCTTTTTTTATTATATTAAAAATATCTTCTCCTATCGCAAGCCTAGATTGTGAATCCAAAGCAGAAAGTGGTTCATCCAATAATAGAATATCTGGTTTTAAAGCTAAAGTCCTTATTAAAGCAACGCGTTGTCTCATACCACCAGATAAATTGTTAGGATACTTATTTATAAAATCTTCTAATCCATATTTTTTTAATAGATATAGCACATATTTTTTATTTTCCTCTGTTAATTTTCCTTTTACTTCTAGACCCAACAGACAATTATCCAAAACTGTTCTCCAAGGAAATAAAGAATCTGTTTGAAGCATATATCCAACCCTTAAATCTTTTTTGTATATTACATTTCCAGAATAATCTTTATCTATACCAGCTAATATTGATAATATAGTTGATTTTCCACAGCCACTAGGTCCTATTATAGAAATAAATTCTTTTTCACTAACACAAAAATTTACATCTTTAATAGCAATAGTTTCACCATTTAAGTCTTGATATTTTTTAGTTAGATTTTCTACTGATAAAATTATTTTATTAGTTTTCATAAATCAAATCTTCATAACTAACGTTTTTATCAATTATTCCATAATCTAGCATTATATCTTGTAAATGATCAAATGATTCTCTACTAAATTTTGTTGAATTTGGCCAAGCTTCTACTTTTTTATAACTTTCAACAGCTTTACTTATAGATTCTAATGATGTGTCATTAAATTGTGGTTGAATTATTTTAGCTATATCTGAAGAATCATGATTATTTACATAATCTAAACCTTTTTGTGTTGCTTTAGTAAATGCCTTAATTAAATTTTTATTATTATCAATGTAACTTTGTTTTGCTGAAAATGAGGTATAAGGAACAACGCCGCCTAATTCACCTAATGATGCAACAACATAACCATATCCTTGCTCTGCA
>CANQCQ010000071.1 GCA_947589725.1 uncultured Bacilli bacterium
AAAGGTGCCAAAGTAATCGAAGTAAGATCAATTGAATTTTCTAAGAAAACTGACTCTTGCTTTGTAGGTGATGAAAAAACTTATGATCCAATAATTAATCCATCAGATGCAACTAATAGAAAAGTTACTTGGAAGACAAATGATTCTAGTATTGCTACTGTAGATGCAAACGGTAAAGTTAAATGCTTAAAAAGTGGTAAAGTAACTATTACAGCAACAACAAATAATAAAAAGTCAGCATCTATTGAGTTAACTGTAAATGAAAAATTAATCTCAAAAATAGCAATAACTAATAAAACAGCTTCAATTTATGTTGGAGATTCTTATGATTTAGCTGTTAATATTACTCCAAATGATTCAACAGAAAAAATTTCTTGGAATTCTTCAAATAAAAAGATAGCAACAGTAGATTCAAATGGTAAAGTAAAAGGTATTACAGCTGGAACAGTAACTATAACTGCAAGTTCTAAAAACACAAGTGATAGCATTAAAATAACAGTAAAAAATAAACAACAAGAAAAGCCTAATACTACTAAACCATCAACTCCAAAAGAAATACTAATAACAAGTATAAAACTTAATTGCGATAATCTAACACTAAAAATTGGTGAAACATTTAAACCTAAATTCACAGTTTATCCTGAAAATGCAACAGAAAGTCCAAATCCTTTATGGCGAGGCTTTAACTATGAAATACTTGATATGTCAAGAGATGGCACTATGAGAGGAGTATCACAAGGTGAAGGAACAATCAGTGTAATTGTAGGTAAAAATAATGTAAAAGCTTCATGTCATATCAAAGTAATTGCTCAAGATGAATTAAAACGATTATATTTTGACTTTCTACCTGCTAAACTTACACCAAATGAGGCTAGGGTAATGGAAGTTCATGTAGTACCAGAAACATCTAAAGTTTATGGCTCATTGAAATGGACTAGTAGTGACCCTTCAGTAATATCAGTAAGAGATGACGGAATCATCTTTACATATAAAGAAGGTACAGCAACTATAACTGTAACGGCACCAAATGGAGTAACAGCATCAGCAACTCTTACTGTAAAATCATCTTGGTAATTAACAAAATAATTTTTTCCCATTCCTCCTTTTTTAACACCGAAAGGTGTTTTTTATTGCGAAAGATAATTATTTATAGTAAAATAAGCAACTAAGAGGGGATAATATGTTAAGTAAAGCACAAAAATTAGAAATTTTAGAAAAAATGTATCAAATACTTAAACGTATGAATGACTCTACTAGTATTAGTGAGATAAGTACCAAAACAAAAATTCCAAAATCTACTATTCAAAGATATTTAAATAAAGAAGAGTATTATGAATTTTTAGTAGAAGAACATATACTAGATTATGAAAAAGCTAATAAACTTATGACCTCAGCAAGAGAGTGGTTAGAAAGTTCTAAAAAGAATGGATTAAAAAAAGGTGGTAAAAATACTCAATTAATTCATGGATATACTAAGAAAAAAGATGGAAAGTTTTCCGGTATAGAAAGATAACTAGATTAATTTCTAGTTTTTTTTATTTATAAATTACTTGTTATTTAAATAAATATCTAATAATAAAAATATTAATCTTTAAAAATAAATAAATTTCTTCATAGTAATTTATAATTATATGATATAATTGTTGATATAAGGTAGGAGAGTTGGTTATGAGAATTAGATATAGTGTAAAAAATAATAATAGTTTTAAGGTTTTTAATGATTCTATGGGAATAGCTTTAAATAGAGAGAACATAATAAGAAGTCGTAAAGTAAAGTATTTAAGCTATTTATCAGTATCATTATTAGAACTATCTATATCATTTTTATTTTTATTATTAATGATAGTTTTAAATTATACTTTATATTGTACTTTATCCATTTTTTTAACAACATTTGCTACATTACTATTTATTTTTATGATTATTAGTGTACTTTATCCATTATTATTTGCTACATGCTTTATATTAAGTGAAGAAAATGAACTAGAAATAAATGAAAATGGTATATCTTTTTACTTTGATGATGATCAATACTATACTTTAGGTTGGACACATATAAGAGCTTTAGTAGTAGGTAAATATTCACTTAATTTTATTACTGATGAAAAATATTATTTCTATTTAGATAAAAAATATCGTAAACAAGTAAGAGAAGCCATTGCTAAATACAATGAATCATTATTAATTATTAATAGATAAGTATTCGCATAATGAATACTTTTTATGTAGAGGAGGATAACATTGACACCACATATTGAATCTAAAAAAAATGAAATAGCTAAAGTTGTACTTATGCCGGGAGATCCCTTAAGATGCAAAATGATTGCTGAAAAATATTTAAAAGATTATAAATTAGTAAATGAAGTTCGTAATCAATTAGCATATACAGGAACTTACAAAGGAAAAAGAGTAACTATTTTTCCATCTGGAATGGGAAATCCAAGTATGGGAATCTATTCTTATGAATTATTTAAAGAATATGGAGTAGAAAAAATAATTAGAATAGGAAGTTGTGGAGCTTTAATAAAAGAATTAAAATTATATGATGTAATTTTAGTTAATAATACTTATTCATTATCAAATTATTTAAATGAACTAACTGGTGATAATGAAAGATTATTAAAAAGTAATGAAGAATTAAATGAAAAAATCTTTGAAACAGCTAAGAAGTTAAAACAAGAAATTAATTATGGAAATGTATTTTGTACTGATGCTTTTTATAATAGTGTAGATAGAGACTACTTAATTAAAAACTATGAAATAGTCGCAACAGAAATGGAAACATATGCTTTATTTAGTAATGCGAAACTATTAAATAAAAAAGCAACAGCCTTACTTACAGTTTCTGATAATTTAGTAACTAAAGAAGAAACCACTAGTGAAGAAAGACAAAATTCATTTAATAAAATGATAGAGTTAGCTTTAGAATCAATATTTTAAGTAAATTAATGTCCAAACCATTGACAGCTCAATGGTTTTTTCTTATATTAAAGTTACAGTTATTGATTTAGAAAATGATAGGGGGGAAGGTTTTAATGAGTAATAGTTCAAGATATATTGCTTCATTATTACATAAGACACAATTAACTGAGGATAGTGCAATATTTAATTATATATGTCCAATAATAGGAACTTATGATGATGAAAATGGAGTATTTACTGATGATCAAGGAAAAGAATATTCTGCTATAGATACAGAAGCATCTTTATTTGATCCTCAAGAATATATATGTGGAAATATAATGTCACTTGAAGAAGCTTATACAAATTATTCTATAAATAAAAATAAAAGTATTACTGATTTAATGAAAAAATATAGTGAAATAGAAAATAATTATTATTATTTAATTGGTTTGACAAGTGATTATATGATACCAGTGCTTAAACATAATTTTAAAGCTGAAATAGAGGATGCATACAATCAATATTTTGGATCAAAAGATAAGGAAGTTGAACCAAGAGAGAATTTTTCATTTTCATTAAAAATAAATGAATCAGATAAATATAAATTAGAAGATATTTTAATTGAATTAAAAAAAGAATTAGATAAGAATATAAAAAATAAAAAATATTCTAAAAAGCAGTTAGAAATACTAAAAAAATATTTCGTAAGTCAACAAAAGAATCTTGAAAATATTGTTAATTCAATAGATAAAAAGAAAGAAGAAAAAAGTCAAAGTAAAAATAAGAAAATGATTGATATTGAAAAAATTTATAAAGATATAACAAAATCACTTGTATCTCAAGATGAACCAGCTCGAAGAATGATTACAGAAATATTAAGAATGGAGTTAAATCAGCATAATAAATATGGTATTTTATTAAATGGTAATACTGGTGTTGGCAAAACAATGCTTATGGAATTAATTTCTAAACATTTAAATAGACCATTTATTACTATTGATACAACTCAATTAACCTCTCCTGGATATGTTGGAAAAAACATTGAAGAATATTTATGGGATTTATATGTAAAATGTGATAAAGATGTTAAAAAAGCAGAAAATGCAGTTGTATTTTTCGATGAAATAGATAAAAAGGGGAGTGAAAAAAATAGTGATATAAGTGGACGAGCAGTTTTAAATCAATTACTTAAATTTTTAGATGGAACAACTTACGAAGCTCAATCTAATGTAAAAACTTCTCTTGAAACAGTCAAAATAAACACAAAAAATATGCTAATAGTAGCAGGAGGCTCTTTTTCTGATGTCTATGATCAATTAAGAAAAGGAAGTATAGGATTTAATAGTTTAGCTGAAAATAAAAACGTTGTACCTAGTAATCAGGACTTTGTAGAAATCGGGTTAATGCCAAGAGAAATAATTGGAAGACTTCCAGTTATCATTAAAATGAATGATTTAGACAAAGAGGCATTATATAATGTTCTTAAAACTTCTAAAGTTTCTCCAGCAAAAGCTCAAATTGAAATATTTAAAGCTTTAGATGTTGATTTAAAATTTACTGATGATGCTTATAAATCAATGGCTTATAAAGCTGATAAATTAAAAGAAGGAGCTAGGGGATTAGTTGGAGTCGTAAATGAAGTTACTTATAAAGCCTTTAGTGTAGCTCATGATAATCCTCATAAATATAAATCAATCACAATAACAGAAGAAACTGTAAAAGACAATGAACAGTTTAACTATGAATTAGAAAATGTAAAGCAAAAAAGATTAGTAAAAGAGACTAATAAATGATTAGTTTCTTTTTTATATTTAAACTTAATCGATAAAAAAATAAATATTTGGGTATTGTAAAAAAAAGTTAATTATGATAATCTAATATTGCTTGTGTTATATATGGCGAAGTAGCTCAGCTGGCTAGAGCGTTCGGTTCATACCCGAAAGGTCGGGGGTTCGATCCCCTCCTTCGCTACCAGATTGATAGAAAACTCGGAAAAATACGAGTAAAAATAGAGAACGTACTTGATAAAAGTGCGTTTTTATGTTATTATGTATTTGTCAAGGAAACTTGCATAAAATAAAAAAGGAACATTCAATATCGCATGTTGGGTGTTGCCAATATGTTTGGTTTCACCTAATTCAAGCTGTTTGAGTTAGGTGATTTTCTTTTATATTAAAACTATAAACACGTAAAGTTATGATAAAATAAATATGGTGATTAGATGAAGGTAATAACAATTAAAGAACCATTTGCAACTCTAATAAAGAATAAAGTTAAATATATTGAAACTAGAAGTTGGAAAACTAATTATAGAGGTGAATTATATATTCACTCTGGATTAGCTAAATTGACTAAAGAAGTAAAAACAAGAAAAGAG
>CANQCQ010000072.1 GCA_947589725.1 uncultured Bacilli bacterium
TAATTTTGCTGTACCCACCTTAGTCATTGGGGTAT
Organism: uncultured Bacilli bacterium; assembly: GCA_947589725.1. The sequence continues at coordinate 36 of CANQCQ010000072.1, forward strand.
TTGGAACATCATATATTGCACCAGTAAATCCACTTTCTTCTCCTTGACTATATAATGCTTTTAATGCTTTATTATTTTCTACTTGTCGAATTATATTAGCAGAATTAGTAACAATATTCTCTAATACATCTTTAATGTCTAATTCTGAACCAGTTCTTTTTTTCAAAAAATCATAAACAGCTCCTCTTCTACCTACTTGATTCCCTCTATTTTCTAAAACTCTTTGCATTGGTACATAAAAAACATTGCTTTTTCTTAAACTATTAGCATTTTCTTGTGAAATAAGACTATTATTTACAGCGTATTGTAAAACTCCGTTTAAAGTATCGTATATTATCTTACTAGCTTCTTGAATTTGTGGGTCATTTTTAAATTGCTCAATTATATACTTGCTATCATTGGTTCGGATTCCTGTAATTAAACCTTTAGCTTTATATTCTAGGTCTCTTTGTGCTACTAGATATGCTCTTAAGTCGTTAAATCTCGCAGGATTATTTTCTAAAATTTCTCCTAATTTTGCTAGACCAGGCATTAATATGTTACCATCTTCATCTATATAACCTTTTGCTAACATAGAAGTTATTTTATCTCCAATACCACTAGCTAGTCTTACCATATAATATGCATTATCACTTGGTTTTAAGTCGTTAATTGACTTTCCATTTGTTTTTTGCAATGTATTAACTGCATTTTTTATAGGATAATCCGAATCCCATATTGCTTGTATTACTTTCTGTTTTATTGCTTCATAGCTTAAAGGTGGTTTATCTGTTTGTTCTCCTATACTTTGGTTACTTAATCCTCCCCTATTTCTTGGATTTTGATGTATGTAATTATATGTCTGTTGTTGGACTTTTGAAATAAAATTATTAAATGATTTATCATTTTTTCTTATTTCTTCAATGACCGCAACAGTTTGTGGATAGTCAAATTTTGCCTGTTCTGGAATTATAGAATATTCTCTTATAACTTCGGCAAAACCTTCATCTAACTGTACACTTCGTGAATCTGTTTCATATCCGCCATATTTATTTACAGCTTTTAGTAATTCATCTGAAATACTTTCTTTATCAATCTTTATACGATTACCTAAATCAAGAGCATGTCCTGTTTCATGTAAAATTGTATCCATATCTTTTAATTCTTTAGTTCTAATTACATCTCGTTTATCTTTATATATTCCATATGCTTGCTCTCTAAAATGCCCTTTTTTTATGCCAATACCTAAATAATCTTCTATGTTTTTTCTTATATCTGTCATCTTGGTAACTGGAATTGTATTATCCCAATTTCCTGATTTCTCTATTTTCTGTATTTCTTGTTCTATATATGAGCTTTCTCTTTCAGCATTTCTTTTCGCATTATATTCAGTAGCATTTCTTTTAGATGTCTTTCTAGCAAAACGGATATCTTTATCTGTTGTTGGATTAGTATTGTCTACATTTTTTATTTGGTTAGATTTATTTATTTTCATAGCCATAGTAGAATCATTATTGTTTACTCCTGACTGATTTCTATTGCCTTTGTTACTATTTCGTCTTTGTTCAGACTTAACTTTTTGTCCCACTTCTCTATTATATAGTCTATCAATTTGTCTGTTTTCTCTGGTTCCTTGACTAATAACATTGTTGCTATTATTAAATCCTCGTCCATTTCTTTTATACTCTTTAAGACTTCTAATAGCTTTTGTTGTGCTTGAGATAGTTCCATTTTGTATATTCCTCCTCATATTATTTATTAAATCTTCATTATTGGCTATTTTAACTTTGCAAATAAATTTATTATTATCAAAATCGGTACTATTATAAATATAAAAATAATCACTTGAAAAAATACTTTGTAGTCCTCTTAAGGTTGGTTTATTCGTATTTATTAAACTTGTAACATTTGCATATTCTTTTTTGCTTAATTTTATTCCATCACTATTATACATTATGTTACCTTGTTTTGCAAGTTTATTATTCTTTAGGCTTCTAACTTCATTGTTATTTGAATATTTTATGTCATTATTCTTTGAGAATATTCCTTCATCTTTCATTACTTGTATTAAGTTGTCAAAAGCTTTATTTATATTAGCTCTTTCCTCTCCTGATGGGAATGGATTAAACAAAGCATAATCTGTATTATTTACACTATGTACTAAATAAGTATCAGTTATTCCTTTAGCTTTTAATTTATCATTTATATATGCTTCAAAAGCTCTAGCCCACATTTCATCTAACCTTGAAAAATAAGCGTTACGTCTACCTGTAGCTTTATCTAATTCAATAGCACTTTTTGAAAAAGCGGTTTCGGTTTTTACTTCTGTTATTTGTTTAACTGGTTTTCCTAAATTAAATAATCTATAAACTGTATCATCAGCCATCTTTCTATTTGTTATTTCTTTAACTAATTTTTGCAATGTACTAATAGGCTCTGGATAAATTACTTCTACTTTAGTTAAAGACGTACTTTTATAGTTTCTTTTTCCTTCTATTTTACCGTTTACTAAAATATCCCTTATTTTTTTATATTGATTTTGCTGCTCTTTTGAAACCTTTATATTGACTTGTTTATATTCTCCTTTTTCTCTTTTATAGGTCTTAGCTTCGCCATTAAATAATTTATCATAATAGCTTAAAGCATCTTCAATATTTTTTCTCCTATTCTTTTCATAAATAGAATTCTTTTTATCAATCTCTTCTTGATTAGTTGAAGTATTATATTTTAATGAATTTATTACATCTTTAACAGCACTATAAACATTATCAGATAATTCGCCTTTTCTTCCTGTTGTAATCATTCCATCTGGGTCATATTTAGACATTCTCGATAACCAATTGTCAATACTATGTCCGTACTCATGAGCTAGACTACCAGCACCTTTTAACCTTGTCATATTAATCACTTTTTTCACTGGTTCAAAATGTGCTACAGCTCCAGTAATACCTTGTCCTCTTGCCCCAAATGCTATACTCATTTGTCTATTTTGCCCTAAATCTTTTGGAGAAACTTCGAGTGCTTCGGCTAAATCATTAAAAGCATTTTCAGCGTAATTAAGAAATTCTTGTCTTTCATTATTTGTTACCCAATTGCCAAATTCGCCACCTTTAAATCCAAAATTATTTAATATATCATTTCCTGTCGTTTTTGTTGCATTTTTATTATTTGGATTTATTCTGTCAACTTTTTGTATGTTAGGTCTAAATAGATTTTTTCCATGTTCTTTTAAATACATACTTAACGCCATTGCGTAGTTTTCTGCATCTTTTTTATTTTCAAAAGTTTTATTTATATATTTTGAGCCTAAACTTCTTGTATTTCTTATTGCAACATAATATTTGCCATCTAAATAACCAGGTGCGACATAAGCTAAATTTGATTTTAAATTTTCCTTATAATTTAAAATATATTTTTCAGCTTCATCTTGAGTTTTAAATCCATCTTTTAGAATTTTACCTTTAAAATTAACTGTATATCCATTTTCAGAATTAGAAACACTATAATCGTGTATTACTTCTTTAGTTGTATTTAAAGTTTCTCTTTTGCTTGATAAATCTTTTCTGGCTCCTCCTATTTTTTCTCCAAAGTCATCAATTTTAGTATTATTTTGTACATTCTGCATAGACTTATTATTAATAGTAGTATTATTTTTGACATTTGTATTTTTTTGTGTTATACTATTATTAATTAAGGGAACTTTATTAGTCTTTATCGTGCCATTTTCAACGGCAGGAATTTGACTAGAAGTTCCTTTTTTATGTACTAGATTAACTCTATGTACATAAAATCTATCTCCTTGAGGGGTTTTTCTTATATCTATTTTAACAGAATATAATTGATTATTAATTTTAGCTGTATTATATAAATAATACCATTCATTAATATTACTTCTTTGTTTAGATTCGTCTCTTATTATTCCGTCTTGTGAAGTTTTAATAAGGGTATCTAAATAAGGAACAATAGCATATTTTTCATTTGAATATCCTTTATTGAAGCTCTCATTTAACCCCTTTTTAGTAATTAATAAATTCAACTCAACTGTTCTTATCTTATTATCTTCTGTATTTAATTTCTTTATTGTTTTAAATTGTTTTTCCTTTATTTTAGTATATAAATCATCGATTTTTTCTTTCTTACTTTTATTTGATATACTGTCTATATATTTTGTATCTGTTTCTACATTAGATATATTAATATTATCTTTGTATCTTTCTACCATAAAATCTATATAGGCGTTATCTTTTATTTCTCTTCCATCTTGATTATATTTTACAACATTTTTTATTTCTTCATCAGTTAATTTTTTTGATTTTTCTACATCGGTAAGATATTCGTTATTAGTTATATCAATACTTTTAGTTGTATTAACATTATTTGTTTTTGGCTCTTTGCTTTTTACTTCATTGCCTTCTATATCTATTTGCCCGATAATAGATTTATTTTCGTCATATGGCGTTGTAATTTCTTGAATGCTATTCTTTATTGCCTCCTTGGTAAATCTTCCGTCTACGTTTGATATTGTGCTTGTACTTATAACATTATCTTGATTATCATACTTTCTTATCACTAAATTATTTCCGTCCGCTTCCATATTAAGATAACTCTGTATATTACCATCTTCATCTAACGATGCATCATATCCTTCTTCTGTAATATTATCCCAAATATTTGCCATCTCTTCTGTAGAATAGCTTTCTTTTTCGTCAAATTCCCCTATAATATTATTAGCATTTTCAGTTGAAAAAGTTATAGGGTTCTGTGTTAAATTTGTTTCTTGTCCATTCTCGTTTATTTGAGAGGTATTTATATTTTCAGAATTTGCTCCTATAAATTGTCTAGTAAATTCTTGTTGTATATGATTATATAATGATATACGAGATTTATCTATTTTTTGATTTACTGCTTTAATTCCTGCATTATCTAAATTATTTATTTTTTCAGTAAATCCTTTTTCTGCTTCTTGTACTGTTTGATAAGGTGTATTATCTAAAACAACTCCCGTAAAAGTATCAACAATGTTATACCCATTTAATCCATTATTTTTAAAAATAGCTGGTTTAACATTTATTTCATTGCTAGGATTTTTTATTAATTTTCCTAATACTTGTGTAGCGTTTTCAACTTCTCCATCAGTATTAAAATTTGCTACATATGTATGTATTACAGACTTACCTTTTCCTTGTTTATCTAACTCTAGTGCTTCTTCTCTTTCTTCATTGGCTTTAATTTCAGCATCAATTG
>CANQCQ010000073.1 GCA_947589725.1 uncultured Bacilli bacterium
TCTTCAAAAATTGGAGCATCTTTTAATATATCTATTTGAACAGGAGAAGAATTTTTAGCAAACTCTGCTGCTTCTATTTCTTTTCCACTTTCTAATGAAACTTTAGTTATTTCTAACTCTTGAAGTCCTACTTCATTCTTTCCACCAACAACAACATAGTAATAAGCTATTGAACCATCATCATTATATTGTTTTAATACATCATACCATTCTCCTGAAGATGATTTATCCAATCTATCATTAATTTTTACTCTTGCAGGAGAAATTGTAGTTTCATTTCTACTATTAAATCTTAATTGAATTGCTTCACCTTTAGAAAAATATTTATTTTCTATTCCAGTATCATTTTTATATGCTTTTAAATTGTCTATTTCTAATTTGTAATCAGCAAGTAATTTAAAACTTTGTACAAACGATACACTATTAGTATTTAAATCTTGATCATTAATATTTAATTGATCTGTATCCAAATCATATAAAACGTTTACAGTAAGTGAATAAGTTAAATCCGGATCAACTTTAAATGATACTGTATTAGCTCCACTTGTTACTTCTTTACAAGTATCTCCAACACAAGCACTACCAGAAGTAACTGCATTATCAGGATCAGTTACATCAAAGTTAAAAGTAACTGTATTTAATTCTTGACCATCTTGAGTGAAAATATCATTTGAAGTAAAGTTTTCAATAATTGGTGCAGTCTTTAATACATCTATCTTCTCTACATAAGGGTTCTCTGTAATATCTGCAACTAAAGAATTAAATGAGATAGATGTCATATTAAGACTAACTATTCCAGCCTCTGTAGGAGCAGTATAAATAACTTTATATATTCCTTCTTCTAATCTTTCTACATTATAAGCAACATTATTAATTACAACACTATTAACATATTGATTAGTATTTGAAAGAATCTTATAAACTATTTCTACATTTTCTCCTTTTTGAGGATAAATAGTAGATTTTGATACAGTTGAAATCTCAACAATAGGTTTAATAGAAGACTTTTTACTACCCAATAATTCTTTAGTATGAGTCTTACCATCAACTAATTCATAATCTGCTCTTATTTCGATTTCATAGTTACCAGCAAAAATATCTTTTATTGTTACATTTCTATCATTAGCATTTAATACTTTTTCTGATTTAACAACTCCATTTTCATCTTTTACAATTGCATATATCTTAGTAAGCGTTTTATCAGTATCTTTTATATCAAATGCAATTTCAAATTCACTAGCTATATCATTATTAATAGTTATATCATTTAATATAGGCTTATTTTTAAAGATTACAGTACTTTTATTTTGTTTAAATTCTTTATCATTTTCTAAAGTAGCATTTTCAATTTTAATCTCTAATCTATTATCATCAGCTATTTCTACATCAACATAATAATAATTTTCTTCTTGTTTTACACTATATTCTTTTCCATTTATATTTACAGTTTTTAAATCAAATTCAGAATTATTACTACTTGTAAATCTAACTGTTGCATATTTTTTTTCTAAATTAATAAATGTTACTTCTAAATTATCTATTACAAATTGATAATCTTTATCACTAAGTACTTTTATCTTCTGTAACAATAATTCTTTATCATTAACTATATTATCTTTTCCCTCTAATGAATCTTTATCATAAGTTGCTAATAATTTGAATGTATAACTCTTTCCAGATACAGCTGTAAATAATATTTTGTTTTCTCCTTTTTGAATTTTACTTGGTGTTGTATTTACTTCATTACCATCTTCATCAAGAAGAACAACTTTTCCATTAACTAAAGCATCATCTATATCATTAATTGTAAATGAAGCATTAACATCAATATTATCTTTATCTTGACCTACTTCAATATATTTAAAATTAGAAAGAGAAACATCTTCTTTTAATACATCAATAGTTACAACATTGTTTTTATCTAAATCAATTTCTTCACTATTACCTAATATAATTGATTCTAGTGTTATTTTTTGTGAACCAGCTTTAGAGTATCCAGGAATTACTGCTTCATAATAGTCACCATCTATAGTTAAGCCATATTGACTACCATTTATAATAGCTTTAGAAGGTAAAAATACAGCAGTTGTACCATCTGAATAAATAGATGAAGCTTGGAATTTAACAATTATTTTTTCTTCCTTATCGAAGTATTGAGTATCTCCTTGTTCATTTGCTGTTTTTATATTGTGAACATTAACAGAAATAGTTGGAATAAGCATGGCAGCCCAACCGCCTAAACTTCTATAACTATAATAATTATCATTACCTTCTTCACCATCTAAGTCATATGTTCCTGTTGGTCTTAATAAAAATGTTTGATTTTCTTTAACATTATAGAATGTTACTTCATTATCACCAATAGTCATAGCTGGATTATTATTACCATCTTTATCTTTAAATCCACCAAAACTAACATTAGCAATTATTTTTCCATTTTTATCTTTGACGAAAGCCCCATCAGGATCACTTAACTTAAATTTCATTGTAATTGATTTTTCTTCATAATTAGAAATAGATTTAAAACCAGTTATACTTGGCCTTTTCTTTAATACATAAATTTCTACAGTTGGCTTAATTTTATCAGTAGATTCATTTATTTCAATAGATTGATTTTCATAAATTATTTTTTCAACTGTTATTTTTTCACTTCCGTAATTATCTTGTACTGTATATATAACTTGATATGTATCATCATCTGTTTTAACTACTTCATATTCATTTTTATTTATAACTAATTTTTTAACTTCTTCTTTAGTATTAGCTTTAATCACATAAGTTAATGTAACTTTTTTAGCTTCTTCTTTATTATTTTGTAAAGCATTTCTATGATCATTATATTTATTTGAAACTTTAGAGCTTAAAGAGTTTAAAATAATTTTTACATTTGTTTTGCTAGTATCTAGTACAGATTTATTATAAGTATATCCATCTACTAAATCATAATCTGCAAGAATAACGATTTGATAATCTCCTACATCTAAGTTATCAAATTCAACACTTGTATCTGTTGTTTTTAACTCTACTGTTTTTAGAATATTTCCTAAACCATCTCTTAATTCTGCATATAACTTACTTACAGTATTAGATTTATCATCTAGCTTAAATGTTGCCTTTAAAGTTTGAGCAGTATCATTATTAACTTTGAAGTCTTTAATAGTTGGAGCCTTTTTAAATACAGTAAAACTATTATCTTTATCAATATCAAATGAATGTCCATTTCCTAATATTACATTAGAAAGAGTTAACTTTGTTTCTTCATTATTATCCAATACAATTTCAACAGTATATGTATCATTTTCTTTATAAACAGTATATTCATTACCATTTATAAGAACTCTTTCTACATCAAATACAGTTGCATTGGTACTTTCAAATTGTAAAGTAACTTTATTTGCATTTTTATCTAATTTAGAAATTCTTAAATTTTCAAATTTGAAATCATATTCATGAACTACTTCAATAACACCATTAATTAAGTTAGCAGTAGTTTTGTTATCATTATCTGTTGAACTATCTAAATCATAGGTTAATTCAACTACAAAGTTATAAGGAACATCTTCTGCAAGTCCTTTTATCTCATAAGTATCAATATCTTTTTTTACTTCTATTTCTTTTGAATTTCCTGTCTCATCAGTAAGAACTATTCTACCACTTATAAAAGCATTATCACTATCATTTATTTTAAATGATAATGTAGGTACTTTTGATTCATCATCAAATAAGTAAGAATCTATCATAGGTGCGTCTTTTAAAACATCAACTTTAGTTTTAACATCAACACTTACTTTTTCATTATTAACTTTAACACTAGTTAAATTAATTTCTTCAATTCCACATGATTTTTTTACCTTGTAAGAAACCATATAAACATTACCACTAGGTGCCATTGTTGAATAATCTTTATCATTAATTTTAAAACCACTTATTTGCTCATCAGTATTAGATTCAACAGTATAGTAAACAGTTATTTCTTCACCTTTTACTGGATATTTATTACTAACATTAACATCAGTAACTTTAAGTACTAATTCTATTTCAAATTCAGTTACTGCTAATAATTCCTTTCGATGAGATTTACCATCAACTAAATCAAAATCACCTTGAATTTCTACAGTATATTTTCCGGCTTTATTTATATTTTTAAATATAGATTCTACACTGTTTTTAGATAAATTAGCTTGAGCTACAACATCACCATTACTATTCTTTATAACAGCATATTGTTTAAGCAATACATTATCAGAATCAATAAGCTTATAAGTTACATTTACATTACCTTTATCTGAATCAACTTTAACTTTTAAATTATTAACTTCTGGTTTATTTTTAAATATAACAAATTCTTTATCTATTTGATCAGTAAATTCTTTATCATTTTCTAAAATCAAGCCTTCAATATGTAAAGTTTTCTTATAAGGTCCATCTAATGGTACTTGTACTATATATTTATCACCATCTCTAGAAACATTATATTCTGTACCATCAATAACTAATTTAGATACACCATATTTTGAACAATTTGTACTAGTAAACTCTATAGTTACATATTTACCATCCGAATCAACTTCTTTTATTTGAGCATCTTTAAATGTTAAAGCATAATCAACTATAATTTCTAGTTGCTCATTAACTAATACTTTTTTTCCTGTATTTACATCACCAGTAATATCATTTAATTCATCAGTATCAAGATCATATTCAACTTCTACTGAAACATCATAAATACCATTTTTTTCTAAGTCTAAAGAAAAAGTATTAATTCCTTTTTCAATTTTCTTTGATAAAACAACTTCATTATTTTGATTTTTTATAATTAATGTTCCTTTAGTTAAAGAATTATTATCATTTACTTTAAAGCTTAATTCTGGAATAGATTCATTATCTCTATAAACGAAATCAGTAATTGTAGGCTTATCTTTCAATACATCAACAGAAATTGATTTATCAGTCTTAGTAGTTGCTCCATTAAATACAACTCCACTTAATTTTAATTCTTCAATTCCTGAGTTATCTTTTACTTTATATGTAACTTGATATTTATTATTATCAACATAAGTTGCAGTATAAGTTTTTCCATTTATTATGAAACTATCAGCTTTAATTTTAGAATTAGTTTTAACTGTATAAGTT
>CANQCQ010000074.1 GCA_947589725.1 uncultured Bacilli bacterium
GAAGATAATAGTAGATACATATGGAGGATATGCAAGGCATGGTGGAGGATGTTTTTCTGGAAAAGATGCAAGCAAAGTAGATAGAAGTGCAGCATACATGCTTCGACATATCGCTAAGAATGTAGTAGCTAATGGTTATGCCACCACTTGTGAATTACAAATAGCTTATGCCATGAAAGCTTTAAGAAAAATTACTCCTGTTATCTATCACAGAAATTTATCTCCACAAACTATACTTTTTAATAATTCTACTCCTGATGATATAAAAATTAAAATTGGCTATTTTGAAATGATAAAAATTAATAAAACTATTCCTACGGTATCTGATAAAATTGTTAAAAACATATTTCTACCATCTGATGTATTTCATAATTCCTGTGCACCTGATAAAAATTATGATTGGAGTTTATTTGATATTTATTCAATGGGAATGATTTATATATACTTATTATTACATAGAGAAGTAGATATTCCTTTATTTGATTATAAAAATAAAATAAATGACTTATTAGAAGAAGAAGGAATAAGTGATAATATTAGGGAATTGATAATTTTAATGATAGATAATCCACTAAATAGATCTACATTAGATGAATGTATAGAGAGGTTAGAAGAAATATATGGAAGTTATTAGTTTTAATTTAAATAGAAAATATGAAATAATTAAGCAAATTCATGAAAATACTGCAACACATGTAAAGTTTATGATTGCTAAAGACTTAGAATTATCAAGATATGTAGGTATAAAAGAATTTCCTCTAAATGATAAAACACTTAATCAAATAAGAAAAGAAACTTTAACTAATATAAATATATCTAGTATTAATCCTTTTGTTCCTCAAGTATATGAAATGTATACTGATTATAAAACTCATAAAGTATATATTGTTTATCAATATATTAGTAATAAGAATTTAAGGGATCTTCTTAATAATGGAAAAATAGATTCAAGTAAAGCTTTTAGTATAATAGAAAAAATTATTGATATTTTAGATGATATATCTAAAAATTTTAATTTTATAAATCACAGAGATTTAAAACCAGAAAATATAATGATTGATAAAAGAAATAGAGTTTATTTGATAGATTTTGGTTTAACTTTTACTCCTCCAATCTATGGTGAAGGAACTCATGGTTATCGAGCTCCAGAACAGACAGTAGGAATTTCAACTGATGCTTATTTTAAAGTTGATCAATACTCTTTAGGCTTAATTTTATGTGAAATGCTTTTAGGATACCTACCACAATATGGAGTAAGTTTTACGGATATGGATGAGAGAAATAGAAATAGATTACCACTTGTAAATGATTTAGAAAAATTAGGTTACTCCAATAAATTCATAGATTTTATATTTAAATTGCTTAACTCTGATCCAAATAAAAGATTTAAAAATTATGATGATTTAAGATTTCAATTGAAAGGATTTAAAAAAGCAAATTATGGAAAAGTTAAAAGATAAATTTAAGAGTAAATATTTAAAGTCTATATTAACTAATGAATCTAATTATAACTTACCAGTAAAAATAGAGAAAAAAGAATATAATAAATTTAAAAAGGAGAAAAACTGATGAATCAAAGTATTTGGCCTGAAAGTCAGTATTTAGACTTAACGACTGATAAAGATAGTGGTATTGAATTTTATTTTTCTGCAAGTTACAGTCTACTTATAAAGGAATATGGTAAGACATCAGTAGAAAAGTTTTTATCTAATGTTGCGAAAAAGGGTTATTTATTAATTTATTATACTGAGGAGAGTTCACATAAAGAAGCATCATTTAGTGTATTAGCAAGTGATCCTGATAAAAATATAGATGATTTAGTTTTTATTGTAGAACTTAGTAAAGATTCTCAATTTGATGGATCAGATGAGAAAAAAGATAAAAGACTGATTATTAAACATTATACAAAATTTCAATTAAATACTGGACGTTATTTAGCAGAAAGTGGAGTATATGTTAAATGTAATAATATAAAATTTAGTTATGTTGCAACTGGTAATAAAGTTACATCTTTCGGAACAACTTTTAAAACAACTTATAATCCTGTCGATATATTTAAAATAATTGAGACAAAAAGAAAACATTTAGTTCCAAAAAGAGATAATAAACAATTAAGTAAAAAATGGTCAAAGATATTAGATTATGCTAAATATTTTACTAATATAGAAGATAATATTGAAAGAACAGATTTAGTTTCTAATACAAAGATAAATTATTCTAGTTATTCAAGTATTATTCAGGAAAAAAATGAAGATATAGCATATAAATTTTTGGTTGATAATATTAATAAAGAATATGAAGTTGGCAGAAGAATAGATATAAATGATGAGTTTGAAACATTACATCATCCTGTTAGAGGAACAATCTTAGAAATAAATAAAGAAGAAAAATATATAATTATTACGTTTCCGAATCAAGTTAGTCTTGAATCTATTCCTTTACGAGGAGTAATTTCATTAGCTTATGCAAATATTCAATCTCGTGTTAGATTAAATGTTGTACAAAATTTGAAAGAGTTAAAAGCTGGTAATTATTTAAATGATATTTTTGAAAATGTTGGTAAATGTCTTCCTTTTCAAGAGAATATTGATCTAACTGAATTAGAAAATAAATGGAAGAATATGCAACGAGAAGTTGATAGAATTAAATCTTTACCTAAGGAGCAACAGGCTAATTATAAAGTAGAGTATCCACCAACACCTACTCAACAAGAAGCGATAAAAAATGGTATAAAAGCAAAAGATTTATATTTGGTTTGGGGACCTCCCGGAACTGGTAAAACAACAGTTATTAAAGAGTGGGTCGAGTATTTCGCGCGACAAGGTAAAAGAGTTCTTATTTCATCACAAAATAATAAAGCTGTTGATAATGTCTTAGAAAGATTACCAGAAGATATTAAAAAGAATAGTATAAGAATAGGTAATCAAGAAAAAATTCAATTAAATGTACAAGATTATTCTTATCAACAAAGAGTTAGTAATTTAGGAAAAGATTTAGTTTCAAATGTTTTAAAAAATGAGAAGTTATTTAAAGAAAAATTAGAACTTGTTAAAGAAAAATATCAAATATTAAAAAAATATAATGATATTTTTACAAAGAAATTTAGTTCTTATAAAATCGAAACTTATAATAAAAAAATAAATTTATTTAAAGAAAATGTTCATGTACTGGATAATTTATATAGAGAATATGTATATTATTATACGAAAATAGGGGGAACTATTAATGGTTGTCCAAATAAAAAAATAATTAAGTTTATTGTTAAATTAAGTTTGACCAAAGATTATTTAAGAATGCATAAAGTTGTTTCGAAATACAATATGTATAGTAAGTATTTATTGAATTATGAAAAAGAATTTGTTTGTAGTTATTTAGATAAATTTATTTTAGCTAATCCTTTACCAGAAGATTTATTAGAAGTGCGTTATAAGCATAGAGATAATGATTATAGTTATATTTTGTTTGTTAAAGATTATTTGAATAAAGCAGTTTCTAATTGTGAAAAGTCAATCGATGATTTAAATGTTTTAATAAAATCTAATGAAGAATGGAAGAGTGAGTTAAATAACAGAAATGATGCCATAACATCAGATATTATTTTATCTACAACACAGGTGGTTGGAGCTACATGTATTGGAATTAGTACTAGAAGAATATTTCAAAATATAGAGTTTGATGTATCTATAATTGATGAATCAGGTCAAATTCAATTACATAATGCTTTAGTACCTTTAAGTAGAAGTAATAAAGCTATTATGTTAGGAGATCATAAGCAAATTCCTCAAGTCCAAATCAAGATGCTTTGGCTTTAGTAGAAGAATCAGGTAGTGATTTACAAAAGAAACTTTATGAAAATAGCTTTTTTGATTATTTATACAGTGATCTTATTAAGTCACCTAATAAAATAATTCTTGATACTCAATTTAGAATGCCTAAAGAAATAGCAGACTTATTATCTGATGCATTTTATGAAGGCTCATATAAGTCATTTCCTTTAAAAAGTAATTTACCACCACTAGTTGATATATTAGAGAAGCCATTTTGTTTAATAGATACTTTTGATTATGGAGTAAATAGATATGAAAATGATAAAGTAATTAACGGAGTTAAAAAAAGATTTAATGTTTTAGAAGCTACTATTATAGTAGATTTAGTTGATTATTTATTAGTAAAAAATTTAGTTAATCATAGTGAAATTGGAATTATTGTTCCTTATAAAGATCAGTTAAGATATATAAGAGATATGTTAGTTGATAGATTAAAGGAAAGATATAGTAAAGAAGAAATCTATCAAATGATTGGTACTCTTGATAGTTTTCAAGGACAAGAAAGAGACTTAATTATTTATGGAATTACTCGTAGTAATAGAAGACCTCCTAAATCTAAGAGAATTGGTTTTTTATCTGAACTTAGAAGATTTAATGTTGCTTTATCTCGTCCTAAAAAACAAGTTGTAATAGTTGGAGACTTTAAGTTTTTAATGGAATGTGAAAATGATGGTGATGATGTAATTGAAGATGAAAATTCTGATAATTATTCATACAAGCCAAGTACAGAAAAAGACTTTGGTAATTTTGTTAAAACTATGTATGATGAAGTTGTTAATAAAAAGAAAGGTAGTTTTATAAAATCATCAGATTTATATAAAAGAATGGATAAAGGAGGACCTAAATTTGAATAATGAAAGAATACATTTTGGATATGAAGTAAATAAGTATTTAAATGATTTTTTAGATAATCATAAAGGACAGTTAGGAGATCCTACCTTCTTTTATCATGTAGGTTATCCAATAGCAAAAGTTGAATTGGATATAATGGAAAATATTGTTGAAAACTTTGAAGTTATAGAAAAATATATTTTAAGTTTTTTATCTATTGGTTCTCTAGATTTTGTTGAAATAAGTAATTTAACAGGAATACCGACAGATAAAATTATTTCTTGTTGCAAATCTTTACAGGCTTGTGGTTTGATTAATCAGCAAAATAAAATAACTGAGTTAGGTAAAAAATCTTTAAATGAAAATAAAAAATATTCTAACATAAAAAGAAAAATGATGGTTTTAGTAGATGGAGTAACTGGAGTAATATTAGAAGATGGTTCTATTTATGAGAA
>CANQCQ010000075.1 GCA_947589725.1 uncultured Bacilli bacterium
CTAACCATTTTGGCGGTTTTTCCTGTATGTGGTCTATTAAAATAAGAATTTACTCTTTTCTTTAAATCTTTAGCTTTACCTACATAAATTATTACACCATCACTGTTTTTCATTTGATATGAACCCGGTAAATGAGGTATTAATTTTAACTTATCCTTAAACATATTTTTCACCTACATCATTATTATACTACA
Source organism: uncultured Bacilli bacterium (assembly GCA_947589725.1). The sequence goes on from CANQCQ010000075.1 coordinate 195, forward strand.
ATTTTTTATTTTTTTAAGGTATAATTAATATGGTGTTGTTATGAAATTATTAAATACTTATACTTTAGAAATTAAAAAATCTAAATTTATAGCTTTATATTATGAAATAAATACTAAAGATGAAGTTTTAAATATTTTAACAGAATTAAAAAAAGAACATAAGAAAGCTAAACATTTTCCTTATGCCTATAAAATAGATATGAATATTAAAAAATCTGATGATAAAGAACCTAGTAATACGGCCGGATTACCTATCTTAAATATAATCGAAAAAAATAATCTTAATAATACATTAATAGTTATTATAAGATATTTTGGAGGTATTAAACTAGGTGCCGGTGGTTTACTTCGAGCTTATAGTAATTCCGCAAGAGAAGTTATTAAATTGAATCAATAATTATTCTATCATCATTATTTGGTTTAGTTTTATTTACTTCTTTTACATAATTACCAATTATTCCAGCAGTCCCTATAACTACCCCTAAAAAGATTACTATTGATATTAATAGTTTTTCATAATAATGCATATGATCACCTATATTAAGTATACCCTATAATTTTATAATATGCAAATAAAATAATTAAACTTTAAATGTTAGACAATTTATTAACATTGATTAATAATTTAAATTATATATTAAGAAATACTTACTACGTATGGGTTTTCTATTGTTCCTTTATTAGCAGCAGTAGCATCCCTAAGGGTAAATGTTGTATTTGCTTTTAAGTTTATTACTGGTCGCACACCAGGAGTCGACCAGTACACGGCGTCGGAGAGGAGCCCACCAGGACTCACATCGAACACAGTTGCATTACCGCTGGTGCTCGTACACTTCGGAGACATGGTCCAGAAATATTTGTTATTATATAAGTAATAATCTGTATTATCTTTTCCTCCAAAACCACCTGCAAATACTACTTCATCTGCTGTTATTAAGCCTACTGGTACTTCTAATTTTCCATTCCCTTTACTTGCACTTTTTGGTGTATATAAATCTCTTTGATAATCTTTATCTGATACTTCATTTCCTGTTCCTGTAGGATCTTTTCCACATATTAATGTAGGTTTTTGTTCTATTGTATTCCAACTATTAGTATTAGTTAAAAATCTTGAAAATGGTCCATAAGCTGTGACTATGGTTCCTGTTCCTCTATTTGAATCACCTTCACTTGTCCACCACGTATCATGTATTGGATGTATTGTTCGATCATTACAAAATCCCGCATTTTCATCTATGTATTGAGCATATTTGTCTGCATTCCAATTAGCTCCATCATACCAATTTTTTAATTGGTTTGCTACATTGCTTGGAGTTTGATTAGAATGTGTATTATCAAAAGTATTTCCCACTGTACTTCCGGTATAAAATCCTACATATGTATTATCTTTATATTCTCCATTTAAAGAATATGATTGACTAGTTGCTACTAATGTTTGTTCTCCTGTCTCATGCATTGTATTACTTGGTTTTTCATCCTTACCAAACATTCCTGAATATATTAATCTTATTGTTCCATCACCATTTACTCTTATTATTCTCCACCATATATCTTTATCTCCATCATCATTTGTTCCGAATTTAACCCAATTATCACTTACTGTTCCTCTATAATAATAACTTGTTCCATCATTATCTTTTGTTTCATATATTCCATTTTGATCTGTTATATCACATGTTCCACATGCTGGTCCTGTAAAACTACTTATTGTTTGTCCTGTTGATTGAGCTATTATTTCTTTGTTTAATAATGGTAATGTTATTGCCATTGGATTACTACATATTGTTTCTTCATTGTTTATTTTTACACATACTATTTGTTCTTTTTCATTTGTTTCTATTTCTGGTTTTATTGTTTTGTTTTCATTTTCTATTTCTGTTTGTGGGTCACATTCATTATCTGTTGTTGTACAATATTTTATATTTGTTACTTCTCCTTCTATTGTTCCGGTTACTTCTTTTCCTTCTTGGGTAAACTTTATTTCAGCTTGCTTTGTTGTTTCTAAATCTGGATTAGCTATTACATTTATTTTGGATTGATATGTTTTATTTGCTCCTTCTTCTTTTGTTGTTTTATAATCCATCCATTCTTTTATGGTAAATTCTTTACTTGTATTTCCACTTATTGTTCCTTTATATAAATTATATGACTAATATGCATTATCTATTGATGCTTCTCTTTTATTTTCTTGTTTTTCATTTAGATTTACTATTATATTATCATTTGTATTACTTGATAATGATACTCTTATATATTTTGGATCTAATTTATTTTCTGTATTTAGGCTTTCTAAATTTATTTCATAATTTGTTTCTTTATCACAGGTATTTTTTATAGTGAATGTATATCCTTGTTTTTTTAATCCTTCTATATCTGTTATAGGACTTATTCCACTTTCATTTATAGCTGTTCCTTCTGTTTCTATTTCAACATTTAAACAACCACTTATTATGGTATTTGCTATATCTTGTTTTCCACTTGTAGATATAAATGCATAACTTATTCCTATTATTGTTATAATAGTTATTAATACTCCAATTACTATGATTGTTTTCTTTTTCATAATATCACCCTTACTTAACTATTTTAATACTATTAATTTTTTATTTCATTATATTCGACAAAACATGTCAAAAATAATTAATTATGCTATTTACGACATCTAGTATAATAATAATATACAATATTATTTATTGTTTTTCAAGATTTTGTTACTATTTTCGTATTAAATTTTCTTTTACCAAGATTTACCATGATAATTATTATAGAGGTACGCTATAATGGAAAAGGAAATAAGAAATATTGCTATTGAAGAAGAAAATGCGAGAAATTTAAGGATTAAATATGGTTTAACTCAACAAGAATTTGGAAAAATATTAGGTATATCTAAAAGTTATGTATCAGATATAGAAAATGGATATATTGGTTTAAGTATTAATCATATAAATAAGATCTGCAACTGGGCTTCAGTTAGTTTTGATTATATTATGGGATTTGATAAAAAAACTTATGAAAATATTATTAAAATAGATAAAATTAATTTAAAAATAGTAGGAAAGAATTTAAAAGAAATTAGAAAAGAATTAAAGTTTACACAAGATAAATTAGCTAAAAAGTTAAATATTACAAGAACTATGATTACACACTATGAAAAAGGTATTAGAACTATAAAAACAGCAGATTTAAAACAAGTATGTGAAATGAGTGGTTATAGTGCTGATTATATAGTTGGTAAATTAAAAGATAAAACTAAAAGAGATATAGTAAAAAAGATTAAACCTAAAGAAATTAAAGAATTATTAAATGTATAATTAATAAATATAAAAATGAGTAGTATTCACTACTCATAGTAAAGAAGGTTTTATATCTATTAATTATTAATATTTTATGTTGTTGTATCTATTATATAGGGATTATTATATAAACCTTTACCTGATATTTTTACATCTGCTTTTAGATTTATTACTGGTCTTACACCATAAGCCGTGCTGTCCACGTTGATGTAGCTTAGGTCGCCAGTATAAAATACTCGGAAAACAAAGGCTTTACTGCCATTGAAAATAGATGGAGACATTGTCCAAAAGTTTTGATTATTGTATAAGTAATACTCTGTATTAATTTGTCTGCAGTTATTAATCCTACTGGTACTTCTAATACTCCATTTCCTTTTGTTACTTCTGTTTTATTTTCTCTTTTTTCTTGCTTTAATGTATATAAATCTCTTTTATAATCTTCATTAGAAACTTCATTTCCTGTTCCTGTAGGGCTCTTGCCACATATTAATGTTGGTGTTTGAGAATTACTCCAACTACCAGTTTGTGTCGTTGCTCTATGTCCTGGTCCATACATGGTTACTACATATCCAGTACCTCTTTCATTATCTCCTTCAGCATTCCACCACGTTTTTGCTAGTGGGTGGATAGTTCTATCATTACAAAATCCTGCATCTTCATCGATATATTCATTATATGTATCTTTCCAATTAGGTCCTTCATACCATTTCTTTAATTCTGATGCTATATTACTTATATTTGCATTTGAATGATTGCTAGAATATTCTCCTCCTGTATTTCCATAATAAAATCCTACATATGTATTGTCATTAAACAAACTTGATGATGAAAAAGGTTGATTTGTTGCTACCACTGTATCTGTTCCTGTTACATAGGCTTTGTCTTCAGGTTGAGGTGTATTTCTTGTTTCATACATTCCTGTATAAATTAATCTTATTGTTCCATCTCCATTTATTCGTACTATTCTCCACCATACATCTTTATCTCCTGTATCATTTGTTCCAAACTTTACCCAGTTATTTTTGGCTGCTCCTCTATAAAAGTAACTAATTCCATCATTGTCTTCAGTATAATATAATGTATTTCCATGATCTTGTTCATCTGTACTGGAATATGATGATGGAGCTTCTGTTTTTGTAAATTCTTCTCCGGTTGCTTTTTCTAAACTAGCAAGCGTATCTTCGGCTGTATATACTTTATTAAAATATAAATAACACTTGGTATTATTATCATTTAATGATGATACATTTAATGTTTTATTATCTGGGTTATAATCTATCATATCTTTTATTTTAGTATTATCATTTGGCTTAGTACAATATGTTTCTTTTTTATCTAATACATATCCTTCTGGAATATTATTAGATTGAATATATTTATCATCTTGTTTGATATATATTCCTATTAAGTTATTATTCTCTATTTCATCTATATTTATTGTTTTATATTCTTCTTTTGTTTTTATATTTGTTAATAAACTAATAGATATTAACAATACTACTATACTTGAAATTATTATCTTTTTCATATTATCTTCCTTTACTTAGATTATTATATAGAAAGATAAAAATAATTTCATTAGATTCGACAAATGTTAGCATAATATCCTATATTTTTATCTTACTT